>JALOPN010000282.1 GCA_025453875.1 Gemmatimonadaceae bacterium
CCCATTCCGTGCGTGCGCTGCAACACGTTCACGAAGTTTCGCGATCTCGTGCACAAGGCCGACGCGATCGACGCGCGGTGGATCGCGACGGGCCACTACGGGCGGCTGGCCGACACCTCGCACGGACGGGCGCTGCTGCGCGGCCGCGATCCGGCCAAGGATCAGAGCTACTTCCTGTGGGGGATGCCGCGCTCCGTGCTCGACCGGCTGCTGCTGCCGGTCGGCGACTGGACGAAGGACGAGACGCGTGCCGCCGCGCGACGCTTCGGCTTGCGCACCGCCAACAAGCCCGAGAGCATGGACATCTGCTTCGTGCCGCACGGCGATCACGTGCGCATTCTCGAGGAGGCACTGCCCGCCGATGCGCCGGCGCTGCAGCGTGGCCGCATCGTGACGGAGAGCGGTCGTGTGCTTGGCGAACACGAGGGCTTTGCGCGCTTCACCATCGGGCAGCGCAAGGGGCTGCCGGGTGGGTCGGGCGAGCCGCTGTATGTCACCGAGATTCGCCCTGACACGCGGGAGGTCATCGTGGGGCCTCGCGAATCGCTCGCGCGCGACAGTGTGCACGCGCACGCGGTGAACTGGCTCACCCCGGCGCCGGCGCCCGGGACGGCCGTCCGGGCGCAGGTCCGGCATCGCAGCACACCAGTGCCGGCGACCATCGTGCACACCAACGATGGCACCATGGCCGTGGCGCTCGGCGAACGCGTGCACGGCATCGCGCCCGGCCAGTCGATCGTGCTGTACGACGGCGAACTCGTGCTCGGCGGTGGGGTGATCACACGCGCAGGCCGTGGCAGTTTGCCCGTCCTTGCCGCGTGATGCTCGCGACGCACCGCCACGACGCGTGAGCACGTGAGCGACACACCGCGTCCGCTCGAAGTCGTGCGCGCCATGATCGACGCGCTCGATCGCGAGTTGTTGCAGCTGCTCGCGCGTCGTTCGGCCTTGGTGGGTGAGGTGGCCGCGTACAAGCGCCAGCACGGTCTCAAGGTGCGCGACATCGTGCGTGAGCAGACCGTCTTGCGCGATCGCGGTGAGCGCGCCGAGGCGCTGGGTCTGCCACGCGAAGAGATCGAGTCGGTGTTTCGCGTGCTGCTGCGCGCAAGTCGCGAGCAACAGGCCGCGTTGCGCGCCGAGGTGCCGGTGTCGCAGGCCGCGCGCACCGTAGCGGTGATCGGCGCGCACGGCGGGTTCGGTCGACTGCTCACACGGCTCTTCGGCGATCTCGGACATCACGTGCTCGCCGTTGACGTGCACACGCCCTTGCGCGCAGCCGATGCGGCGTCGCTGGCCGACGTGATCGTGCTCGCCGTGCCCATCGATGTCACCGAGCAGGTCATCGCCGACGTGGGGCCGCACGTGCGAGAGGACGCGCTGCTCATGGATGTGACGTCGATCAAGGCGGCTCCCATGGCCGCCATGCTCGCGCACACGCGGGCGAGCGTGGTGGGCACGCACCCCATGTTCGGCCCGAGTGTGCACACGCTGCAGGGGCAGCGCGTCGTGTTGTGTCGCGGACGCGGCGACGCGTGGTTCGATTGGGTGGCGCAGGCCTTTGGTGCACGTGGCCTGGTGGTGACCGAGGCCACCGCCGAGGCACACGATCGGGCGATGGCGGTTGTCCAGGTGCTCAATCACTTCCAGACGCAGGTCTTCGGTCTCACGCTCGCGAGGCTGGGCGTGCCCGTCAGCGAAACGCGTCCGTACACTTCACCGTCGTACCTGCTCGAGCTCTACGTGGCGGCGCGGCACTTCGCGCAGTCTTCGGCCCTGTACGGGCCCATCGAGATGCGCAATCCGGAGCTTGGCCGCGTGACCGCCGCGTTGCAGACGGCGGCGCAGGAGCTCGCCGCCATCCTCACGCGTGGTGATCAGGCGGCGTTTGACGCCGTGTTCGACGAGGTGCGCGCCTACTTCGGTGACTTCACCGACGAGGCGCTGGCGCAGAGCCGGTTCCTGATCGACCGGATCGTGGAGCAGGGGTAGGCCGCCGGTCCCGGTCGCACAGCGTGCGGCCGACCGCTATTTTTCAGCAGTTCGAGCCCCGTTGCGGTTGCTCGCCCTTCCCCGCCTCCTTCGCCCCCCGCGCATGCGTCACGCCCTCCTCTACATCGGTGCCTTCGAGACGAACTTCCCGTCGCTTACGCCGGGAACCACGAGCTTCACCTCGACCAGCGGGGCGGCGGTACCGTATCCGGCCTGGCCGGCAAGCGCGAACGGCCTGCGCATCGGCTTCATGGAGAAGACGGGAAAGAACTTCGTCGCGGTGCGCTTCATCGACGACGTGGAAGACGTCGTGCTGCAGGAGGAGATGGTGCTCATTCCGGGACAGCACTTCGGTTTCGGGGTGCGCCTGAGCGGCGAGCCGATCTCCATCGAGGACGACACGGCCATCCTGCAGCTCGTCGAAGACGCGACGAAGAAGAACGCGGGCAATCCGTCGGGCGAGGCGATGCTCCGCGTGCGCGCGCGCCTCAAGTCGCGCATCGGGAAGTAAGGACACCGCCCCGTGTCTGGCGCACCGCGATCGGTGCGCCGGATGCGGCGCATGTCGCCAGGCCCGTCAGTACCCCAACCCGACGCTCCACGTCACGAGGCGGCGTCCCGGCTCGCCGGTGCGCGTGACGAGCGAATACGCGCCGATCTCCGAGTGGATGCCCAGCAGCGGCCACACGTGTACGCTGCCTCCCACATAGGTCCGCCAAGGCGCCGCGTCGCCGCCCGGCGCGCCGAAGGTGCGCAGCACACCGCCACTCACGCCGAGCGCACTGGCGAAACGACCGATCGTCACCGCGCTGCCAACGGAGGCGCGGGTGCCTCCCAGCCCCAAGTGCGCCGCACCATAGGTGCAGACACTGCGCGGCTCGAAGCTGCGGCGCACACCTCCCGTGATGGCCGCCGTCACTTTCGTGAGCGAGTGATAGCTCAACCCGAACTGACATCGATCCACGCGCCAGCGATTGTCATCGGCCGGATCGTTGCGCGTCGCGACGGGCGCCGACGCCCGCTGCGCAGACGCCGTCCATACCGGCGCACTCGCCAACAG
>JALOPN010000283.1 GCA_025453875.1 Gemmatimonadaceae bacterium
ATACCCATGCAGTTCACACACCCGCACGAGCAGCTCGCGCGCGAGGCCCGTGTCAGCGAGCTGCACCGCGGCCAGCGTCCACATCAGCGCTTCCCAGTCACGCACGGTGACACCGAGGCTGTGCCAAGGCGCTCGACTTCGCACGAGGTAGTAGTGCGCGTCGTCGATGCCGCGTCCCACGGCGTAGAAGTACGCGAAGAGCAGATTGCGATTCACGAGACGATCGAGCGCCTCGCTGCCCGTGGTCTGCTCCAGCTGTTGCAGGGCTTCTCGCGTGGCCGTGAGCAGCGCCCGCCAGCCCCGTCGACGCAACACCCGCATGGTGGCGCAGGCGCCGTCCCATGGCGACGAGTCCGGGCACGGCGGCGCCTTCCAACACCACGGTCTCCGCATCGGCCAGCAGGACGCGGTGCGCATCGTCGGCGGGGCGCGCCGTGCGCACCCGCTGCTGGCGATGCCCTAGCCGCCCCTCGAGCGCGATCTCCACCTCGTGCGCCGAGCCACTGCGGTTCTCGATGCTGATCGCGTACACGGCGCCGGCGATGTCTGCATCCCGTCCGAATGGAGCAAAGACGGTCCCACGCAGGAGCAGCCCGCCGACGCTGCACGTGAAGGTGGGCAGCCAGCCCACGGCCCGCTCCCACGCGATCCCCTCGGCGGCGAGTTCGCGCACCACGCCATCCACGCGCACGATCGGGCGCAGCAGGGCCGTTCCCACGCCGTCCGCGAACTCGGCATCACCGGCGAACTCGAGCGCGCCGCGCGCGCCCCGATGCAGGACGCCCACGGCGTGCACGGCGCCGTCCGCCGGGTGAATGCACGGCAATGTCACCCAGTGATTGCCAGTGGTCTGCCAGGGAATGCGAGGAATGGTGCGGAACGACACGGACACGGAACTCCAGAGGGCGGATCGCGCTACGACAGCGCAAGGATTCGCGTTGACGTCCCCCTCGGGACGGACTACGCTTGATCGAATCTAGCGGCTGAAGTCACCGCTGCCATGTGGCGGTCTGACAATCGGTTGCACCCATGCTGCTGCACCGACTTCTGCATTCACGATCCGCGTGTACCTGCCTCGTTTCTCACGTTCGCTCGCTTCGGCGCTCGCTCTGCTCGCGGCGTCACCGTGGTTCGCTGCACGCATCGATTCCGCCGCGTTGCAGGCGCAGGCCGTGGCCGGTGTCGGCGACGACGCGATTCCGCTGCCATCACGCGGCTGGCGCATCTCGCTGACCGGCATCTGGGATCAGTGGGATCGGTCGCTCTCGGCCGACGGCCGCACGCCCCTGCTGGCCGCACTCGCCACCCCATCCCTGAGCAGCACACAGCTCCCGGCGCTGCGACCGGTCGAAGCGGGACTGCAGGCCATGCTGGGTGGCGACTTTGCCCTGTCACTCGGCGCGCTTGAAGCGCGCGGTGGTGTGCGCCGCGCCAGTTCGCTGCTGCAGGCCGAATGGGGGATCACGCGACGCGTGAGTGTTGGCGTGCGCGTGCCATACGTGGAAGTCGTGCACGACGCAGACTTCGTGCTCAATCGCACCGGCAGTGGTGCCAACGTCGGTGAGAATCCGGGGCTGCGCTCCCCGCAGAACCGCATCAACAACGGCAGCGTGTACGTGCAGCTGGTACAGGCGAGCCGCGCCCTTGGTGAAGAGTTGGCCACGTGCACGGCGACGCCGAGCGCGCCCGGCTGCGCGCTCATTGCGGCCGATCCGGCCGCCGTGCAGGCCCTGCTCAATCGCGCGAACACCTTCGCCGACGCGTGGCGCACTGTATATGGCGATGGCGGCGATGCGCTCGGCGGCCCGGTGGTGCCGCACGTGGCGTCGAGCGCGCACGCCGCAATCACCACACAGCTCGCGGCGTTGAGTGGCGACTTCTCGCGCTACGGCCAGGGATCGGTGCCCACCACCATCCCCGTCGGGGCCTCGCTGGTGTACGGCACGACCGGACTGCAAACAATCGCCAAGGACAGTGCCTTCGGTGTGAACGCGGATACACTCGACCGCGCCTTCCGCGCGGGCGTCGGCGATGTCGAGCTCGAGGCGCGCGTGTTGTTGTTCGACAGCTGGCGCGCGAATCAGGCTGCGCGACTGTCAACGACACGTCCGGGTGTACGCGTACTCGCCGCCGCCGGATGGCGCTTCGGGACGTCGAGCAGCGCGCAGGCGGAGCAGCCCTTCGCGCTCGCCACGGGCGACGGCGTGAACGCCGTCCTGCTGCGCGCCACCACCGATCTCGTGTGGAAGCGCTGGGCGTGGCTGTCGATGAGTGCGCGGGCCGTGCTGCCGCAGGCGGACAACGCGGTGGTGCGATTCCCGGGCGTGGGATTGCCCGAGGCGTTCTTCACGAGCGCGCCCACGGCGGTGTCGCGTCAGCTGGGGCGACGTCTCGACTTCGAAATCGTGCCACGCGTGAGTGTGCGTGACAACATCGGGCTCTCGGCGGCGCTTGTCCATCGCACGTTCGCGAGCGATCGCTATCTCGCCGACGGTGGCGCGACGTGGGAAACGCCGAGCGGGTCGGCGCAGTTCGCCACCCTCGGTGTGACCTACTCCACGCTGGCGCCGTACACGCGCGGCAAGGCGCGTGTTGCCGTGGAGATCTCCCTGCTGCATGAGGTCGCGCTGCGAGCCTCCGGCGTGACGGTACCGTCGCTGGTGCGCGACCGCCTCGAACTGCGCGTTTACCCGGGCTTTCCGCGACGCTGACGGCGCGCAGGCGCGACGGGCGACGCTTCGGTTGGTGTGCCCGCCGCCTCGTCGAGGGCGACACCACGGTCGAGCAGTTCGCGCGCGTGCGCTCGACTCACTTCGCGCTCGGCATCTCCGCCGAGCATGCGCGCGATCTCGACAATGCGCGCGTCGTCCGTGACGACCACGGTGTCGGACGTCGTGAATCCATCGCTGGCGGCCTTGCGCACGACCACGTGATGGTGCGCACAGGCCGCAATCTGCGCGAGATGCGAGATCGCGAGCACCTGGTGGTGCCGCGCCACACGTCGCATGAGCGCGCCGACCTGCCACGCAACGGCCCCACCCACGCCGGCATCGACTTCGTCGAAGATCAGCGTCGGCACTGACTGCGCCTGCGCGAGCACTGTGCTGAGCGCGAGCATCACGCGCGACAGCTCGCCACCGGACGCG
>JALOPN010000284.1 GCA_025453875.1 Gemmatimonadaceae bacterium
TTCGACACGCCGGGGATCTCCACCGGGTACTGGAACGCGAGGAACACGCCCTGCTGCGCGCGCTCTTCGGCTTCCATCTCGAGCAGGCTCTCACCGCGGTACAGCACGTCGCCGCCGGTGATCTCGTACGCCGGATGACCCGCCAGCACCTGGGCGAGCGTGCTCTTGCCGGAGCCGTTCGGCCCCATGACGGCGTGCACTTCGCCGGCGTTCACGGTGAGGGAGATCCCCTTGAGGATCGGCGTGCCGTCCACGGCGGCGTGCAGGTCGCGAATCTCGAGCATGGGAGCAGACATATCGGAGAGGGGCCGAGCCCCGGTGTTGGCGAATGAAGGAATGGGAGAACGGAGGGCGCGCGGCGTCAGCCCACGCTGCCTTCGAGCGTGATGCCAAGCAGCTGCTGCGCCTCGAGCGCGAACTCCATGGGGAGTTCCTTGAAGACTTCCTTGCAGAAGCCGCTCACGATCATGGACACGGCCTGCTCGGCGTCGAGCCCGCGCTGCTTGAGGTAGAAGATCTGATCCTCGCCGATCTTGCTCGTGCTTGCCTCGTGCTCGAGGATGGCCGAGTTGTTCTCGACCTCGATGTACGGGAAGGTGTGCGCGCCGCACGCGTTGCCCACGAGCATCGAGTCGCACTGCGTGTAGTTGCGCGCGCCCTCGGCCTTGGGGAGGATGTGCACGAGACCGCGGTACGAGTTCTGCCCCTTCATGGCCGAGATGCCCTTCGACACGATGTTCGAGCGCGTGTTGCGCCCGATGTGGATCATCTTCGTGCCGGTGTCTGCCTGCTGCATCTTGGACGCCACGGCCACCGAGTAGAACTCGCCCACCGCGTTGTCACCCTGCAGGATCACCGACGGATACTTCCACGTGATGGCCGAGCCCGTCTCCACCTGCGTCCACGAGATCTTGGCGTTGGTCATCGCCTTGCCGCGCTTCGTGACGAAGTTGTAGATGCCGCCCAGTCCTTCCTCGTCACCGGCGTACCAGTTCTGCACGGTGCTGTACTTCACCGTGGCGTTGTCGAGCGCGATGATCTCCACCACGGCCGCGTGCAGCTGGTTGGTGTCGCGCTTGGGCGCGGTGCACCCTTCGAGGTAGCTGACGGTCGAGCCTTCATCGGCCACGATGAGCGTGCGCTCGAACTGGCCGGTGTTGCTCTGATTGATGCGGAAGTACGTGGACAGCTCGAGCGGGCAGCGCACTCCCTTGGGGATGTAGCAGAACGACCCGTCGGAGAACACCGCCGAGTTGAGCGCCGCGAAGAAGTTGTCGCTGTACGGCACGACCGAGCCGAGATACTTCTGCACGAGCTCGGGATGCTCACGCACCGCCTCGCCAAACGAGCAGAAGATGATCCCCTCCTTGGCGAGCTCCTCGCGGAACGTCGTGCCCACCGACACGGAGTCGAACACCGCGTCGACGGCCACACCGCTCAGGCGCTTCTGCTCGTTGAGCGAGATGCCGAGCTTGTTGTACGTCTCGAGCAGCTTCGGATCGACTTCGTCGAGCGAGCCAAGCGGCTTCTCGGTCTTGGGCGCCGAGTAGTACGACACCGCCTGATAATCGATGGGCGGGTACGTCACGTTGGGCCAGTGCGGCTCCGTCATCGTGAGCCAGCGGCGATACGCCTTGAGGCGCCACTCGAGCAACCATTCCGGCTCCTGCTTCTTCGCCGAAATGAAGCGGACGACGTCCTCGTTGAGTCCAGGCGGCAGCGTGTCCGATTCGATGTCGGTCGTGAAGCCGTACTGGTACTCGCGGTTGACCAGCTGGTCGATGGTCGCGCTCATGCCTTGTCCTCGTCCCACACGGTGAGTCCCTCCGAGCGCGGCGCGGTCGCGCCGACGTTCGAGGGAGCGTCGATCTCCGAAGGTGTGGCAGCGCCGGCGGCGGCTCCCACGTCATATGCACACGCGCCACAACCGCCGAAGCGGTGCGTGCGTCGTGCGACCGGGGCGTCGAGGAGTCGCGACAACTCGCGCGCCTCCACATCACACGCTTCCGGGAACTGCTCCGCGATCTCGCACATCGCACAGTTGTGGATGCGCAAGGTGGCTGCGTCGGCCGAGTGCACGACGCCTTCGGCCATGTAGCCGCGCGCCGACAGCAACTCGGCCACCAACTGCACGCGCTCGGTGAGGGGCAACCCTTCGAGCACGGGTCCAGCTTCAATCGCCAGCGCATCCCACTCGCGCGCGAGCACGTTGCGCACCGCGAGCGGTCCGCGCGTCGCCTGCAGCGCTTCGAGCGCCGAGGCGAGCACCGAGGCGTAGCGCCGCGGGAACGCCGCTTCGCCCGATTCGGTGAGCCGGTAGGCAAACACCGGTGCTCCCACGCCGCGCACCTCGCGCTGGTACCGCACGACGCCGTCCTCTTCGAGCACCTTGAGGTGGCGACGCAGCGCGTTGGCCGTGAGGCCGAACCGCTCCGCGAGCTCGCCCGCCGTGAGCGGTTGGGCCTTCTTGAGGGCGACCAGCAGCTCCGCCCGCAGGCCGCGATAACCGCCGAGCGGTCCAAGCACGTCTTGCATGCCGAGAATCTATGTCGGGAATGCGAGTTCGGCAACATTTCCGTTGACGAATCGCCCCCGGTTAACCCACTGTGTCGTTCTGTGGTTCCCGGTCGTCACGCCTCCGGTCGGGTGCCGGATGCGAACCGTCGCGCGGGACACCAGATTGTGATGCAAGTCACCGTGGCGCGCACGCCACGGGTGTCCGGAACCTCCTGGGGAGTGCTGGGTGCGAACGACGATCCTGTTGGCGGTCATCGTGTTGGTGGCGGGTGGCATCGTCCTGTGGCGCGCGCGCGCCAAGGCCGATCGGCGCTCGCACGTGCGCGACGGGGTGGCGCAGTTCCTGGCGTCCTTCCCGGGCGCGACGTACCCGGAGACGCTGCTGCGGCAGACCTACCGGTATCTGGTGGAGCGTCGGGAGGCCGCCGGCGACCATGAGGACGAGCACTTCGTGGTCGCGCCCGGGCACGACCTGCGCACGGTCTACCACATGGACGGCCTCGATATCGAGGACGCCGTGCTGGTACGATCTCGACGACCTCAAGGGGCGCGTGAGCACCGTGTCGTCGCTGGTCGCCTTCCTCGCGCCGTACTTCGCCGAGCTCCCCGAGACGACGTGAGTCGCGTGCGACCTCGCGCGCGCGCCGTCATCGCGCTGCTGTTGGCCAGCGTCGCCACCGCCTGTGGTGGTGGACTGACGCCCCTTCCGCCCAGCACGACGCCCGCGGCCACGCTGCCACCCGTGTCGCGTGCGCCACGGCCCGATCGACCGGCGCCCAGTGGGCCGCTCGGAGACGGGGTGACCGAGGCCGACCTCGACGCCCTCTGGACGCGCGAGCTCATGGTGCCCGTCGACGGCATGGCGCCAACCGATCTGCGCAACGACTACGAAGCGCGACGCGGTGCCCGCCTGCACCTCGCGCTCGATCTGCTCGCCCCGCGCGGCACGCCGGTGCTCTCGGCCGACGACGGACGCATCGGACGCCTCGGCACGACCCCGCTCGGCGGGAACATCATCTACGCCACCGACAGCGAGGAGCGCTTCGTGTACTACTACGCGCACCTCGACACGCACGCCCGCGGGCTCGCGGTGGGCGATCGCGTGCGCAAGGGGCAGGTCATCGGCTACGTGGGGACGACGGGGAATGCGCCCGCCACTGTGCCACACCTGCACTTCCAGGTCATGCGGCGCGGCAGCGGCCGTGCCTGGTGGGATGGCCCGCCCATCAATCCGTTTCCGTTCTTCACCCAGCCCGGCATCGCGATTCGCTAGATTGTGGGCCAACCTTCAGACCAGAGCGAATCAGGACATGCGAGGCAAGGATCGCGCGGCACTGCGCGCGGAAGCCCATCATCTCGACGTGGTCGTGCACGTCGGCCAGCACGGCGTGACGCCGGCGCTGCTGCAGAGTACCGACGACGTGCTGCGCACGCGCGAACTCGTCAAGGCCCAGGTGTCGAAGGGCGGTGAGCTCTCGGCACGCGAGGCCGCCGAGTCGATGGCACCGGCGCTCGGCGCGGAGATCGTGCAGGTGATTGGCCGCACGTTCACGCTCTATCGCGAGAACCCGGAGCTCAAGCGCGGCGAGACGCCGCCCTGGCGCCGCTGACCCTCGCGCGGATCACGGATCCGCGATCATCATTGCTGCGTTATTTCCGGGCGTGCGACGTTGCCGCCCTCTGCACCACGTCGTCTTGTGGCGGACCGTCTGGTCCGCTAAGCTGCCGGTGCTTCTCTGCGGGTTTCCCCCGACCGCCCCGATCCGAGCCTCCTCATGCCGTACGTCATCACCGAAGCCTGCATCAGCGTCAAGGACAAGTCCTGCGTGGACGTGTGCCCCGTGGACTGCATCTACGAAGGACCGGAACAGCTCTACATCCACCCCGACGAGTGCATCGACTGCGGGGCCTGTGAGCCCGAGTGCCCGGTGACCGCGATCTTCCCCGAGGAAGACGTGCCGGGCAATCTCAAGAGCTTCGTCGAGAAGAACCGCACGGTGTTCACGGGCCCGAATCCGCCGGGACGTCCGACGCGCTGAGCGGTCGTGCGCACCACATGCAACGCGCCCCGATCATCTGCTGATGATCGGGGCGCGTTCGTATTCGCTCGCCATCCAGCGCGTCGTCAGCCCGGGAAATAGCGATCCTTGAGCAGGAACGCGGCGATGAGCGCGACGTACTGCAGCACCGTGCTGCGTTCGCTCCAGATCGC
>JALOPN010000047.1 GCA_025453875.1 Gemmatimonadaceae bacterium
GGACGTGTGCGCGTCGTGCGGCAGCGTTTCGACGGGCGTGTCGGGTGCCTCGGTGGTGAGCACCGGTCGCGCGGCGCGCAGGGCGGCACTCGCGGTGGCAACCGTCAGATGCAGCGCACTGCGCGCGGCGCCCTGCGGCAACAACCATTCGTCCGCGAGCTGCTGGGTGAGCAGGTGCTGTCGTTCGCGCAGCGCGAGCCGCAGGGCACGCGCATCGGCCGCGAGCGCGTGGCGGTGCTTGCGATTGCGGTGGCGCGCATCGCGTTGCAGCCGCCGCGAAGCGCGCGTCACGAAGGCGCGCAACTGTTCAATGTCACGCTCGTCGCCGAATGCTTCCTGTCCACTCGTGGCCGCGCGCAGCAGTGGACCAAGCGCGGGCTCGGCGTCGGTCCATGGCGTGATCAAGGCGCGCAGTCGCTTGAGGGCGAGCCGCGTGCGGTGGTGTGCGTCTGCGCTCTGATCGTCAGCGGCGTGGTCGAGTACGGCCTGGGCGGCGTGGTGCACGGCGCGCTCAAGATCGCGAGCGAAGATGCCAGCGCCGGTGTCTGGCTCGAGCCCAGGCGGCGTGGCCACTGCGTCCGCCGTCGCGTCCGCGCAGCGATCGAGCAACGGGTCGAGCAGGCGCGCGATCGCCGCGGCGGCGCGTGTGGCGCGGCGCGGCCGCCGGCGAGCAAGTCGACCGATGAGGGCGTGGGCGACGAGGTTGGGCGCTGGCCCCTCACGCGAGTCGTCGGGCGTCGCCATCAGGAACGTGCGCAACTGCGCGCTGCGCACGTCGTCGGCGGCTCGTCGGCCACCGTGGGCCAGATCGCGGTCAGCGCGCGGAGTCGTGTGAGGGCGACCCGCAGCGCGTGCACGGCGTCCGCGTCGGTCGCCTGCTCGTGCAGCGCGCACCGTACGACCCGCACGCGCTCGATTGCATCGAGCAGCAGGGCACGAGTGGCGACATCCGATGGCGAGCGGAGGAGAGCGCGAGGGAGCATGCAGTGGCGTGCGAGTGAGGCGCGGACGTGACGGACGCGAGCAGACGAGCGGCGCCTACCCTTCGTCGAGCGTGGTGACCGACACCGCCACCTCGCCATCCGGCCCATAATGGACGATCACCTGCCACGGTTGGCAGCACACCTGACAGTCCTGACGTACTCCTGCTGCTCGCCCGACCCCGGGTCGACCGCGATTTCGTTGGGTTCGCCGCAGTAGGGACACCAGACCTCCGCCGTACCGTCGGCGACGCCGTCGCCAAGGGGAAAGTCGGCGTCGAGGGACGCAAGCTCATCGTCGTCGAGGTCGAAGCCGGCGTCCGGATCGGTCGGCAGGTCGTCGTCCGAGAGATCGGACGGTTCATCGGAGGCGGTACGGCGCATGCCGGAAAGGTACCGCGCGTGAATCCGCGTGTCCTCACCGAGCGACGCGTTCCCGTCCCCCACGGCGGACACCCGGTGCCGGGGACTGCCCGCAACGTGTTGTGGGGCAACGATTTGCGCTCGTCGGTGCGCGATCGGAGCGATGGCGCGTTCCGTGCGACGCTGTCATGGCGGAGACCTCGATCCGTTCCTCCATCCCGGAGCCTTGGCATGACCTTCACTGCTTCCCTTTCGAACGCGCGACCGGCGAACGCCGGCCGACGTTCCGCCGCGCGACGCGCTCGGCGCGCTCCTCACCGCCGCCGTGACGCTGTCGGCGTGCGGCAGTACCCGTGTGGCACGTATCGATCCCGAGTCGGTCACCGACCTCTCCGGTCGATGGAACGATGCCGACTCGCGCCTCGTGGCCAACGCGTTGATCGAACAATCGCTCGGCGCGACGTGGGCCGAGCAGTACCGCGCCGCGAACGCGGGCCGTACACCCACGGTGATCGTGGGGCCGTTCAGCAATCGCACGCTCGAACACATCCCCGTGCGGACGTTCACGCGCGATCTCGAACGCGCCTATGTGACGTCCGGCGCCGTTCGCATCGTGGCCGCGGTCGACGAGCGGGAGAGCGTGCGTGCCGAACGCGCCGACCAGCAGGTGAATGCGGTCGCGGATTCGCGCGCGCGCCTCGCCATGGAGCAGGGCGCACAGTTCATGCTGCAGGGCGATGTGCAGGCCATCGAGGACGCGCAGGGGCGCGAACGGGTGGTCACGTACCAGGTGGATGCCACGCTGGTCGACCTGACGTCGAATGCGAAAGTCTGGGTCGGTCAGCACAAGATCAAGAAGTACGTCGACCGCCGCCGCATCGGCTGGTAAGGAGCCCATCATGTCACAGCACATCCAGCCGTCTCGGCGAACGGCGTCGTTCGCCGGTGTCGCCCTGCCTTTCCTCGCGCTCGTCGTGAGCGCGTGCAACGGTCCTCGTGTCGTCTCGGAGACGCCGGTGCTCGTCACCGGTGATCGAGTGGCCTCGGCAGACGCCGTGATTGCCGAGGCGCGCGCGCGCGAAGTCTCGTCGCGCGCTGCTCGACAGACGACACTTGATTCGATCACGTCGGCGGCGGTGTCGTCGTGCGACGGGGCCGTGTGCGACGCCATCGGTCGTGGTGAGGTCGCGCTCGGCATGACCGCCACGCAGGTCCTCGCGGCGACGCGTTCGGCTCCCGATGCGTGGAGCATTCGCCAGAGCGGCGGCGGAACGGTCATGACGCCGGTGTCGCTCGACGCACTGCCGGTGGACGCGCACGGCTCGCTCGCGCTCGTGCAACTCGACGGCGGCCGTGTGTCGAGCGTCGCGCGTCGTGATCGCACGGGACTGCGCGTGGAGAGCCGTCCGCAGG
This sequence comes from Gemmatimonadaceae bacterium, assembly GCA_025453875.1. GTDB lineage: Bacteria > Gemmatimonadota > Gemmatimonadetes > Gemmatimonadales > Gemmatimonadaceae > JAABRT01. Next base: position 2,757 of record JALOPN010000047.1, read on the forward strand.
ATACGACGCGCAGCGCACGCACGGTTGCGCTGGCGCAGGCGCTCATTCGCGAGGGCGACGACTTCGTGGCGGCCGGTGATCGCACGCGCGCGCTGGAACGCTACGATCGTGCGCTCGTGCTCGCACCCGATGAGCCGCTGCTCAACTACAAGGTCGGTCAGTTGCTCGATCAGCAGCTGCGTCCGGTCGAGGCGCTGATGCGCTACCAGAAGTTCCTGCTGTCGCTCGAACTGCAGCGCATCGATGCCGTGGGCACGCAGAACGCGAAGCTCGCGGAGGCGATCGCACTCGCGCAGCAGCGCATCGTGGTGCTGGATCGTCGCGGGCGCTGACCATGCGTCGCGTCACCCTCTCGCTCGCGCTCTCGCTCGTCGTGCTGTCGACGAGCGGGTGCGCGTCGTTCTGGCGCGGTGCGGCGGGCGGACCGTCGCTCGCGCCGAGCGGCTTGCCATGGGGAGAGGAGCTCACGCGTCGTGCACTGGTGGTTGGTGCGTTCGATCAGGCGATGGCGCGCACGGCGCGTGGCGGCGAGGGGATGCCGTCCGATCGTCTGCTTGCGGCGCTGTATCGCGGGCAGGTGGCGTATCATGCGGGTCGCTACGACGAGAGTGTAGCGGCCTTCGCGCTCGCCGAGCAGTTGGCGGACGAACGCACCACGAAGAGCGTGACGCGTGGCCTGGGGTCAATCCTGTTCAACGACCACACGCTGCATTACGTCCCCACGCGCACCGAGCGACTCTTCGCTCGCTACTACGCGCTGCTGGCGCGTCTCGAGAGCGGTGATGTCGAGGCGGCCACCGTGGAAGCACGCCGTCTCTCCGCGCTGCTGGAGGCGTCCGCGTCGGACCTCGACGCGGGCGAGCGCGCCACGCATGCGGCGCTTCGAGACGTAGCCGGGGCCGTGTTCGAATCGGCGGGCGAGTGGAACGATGCCGGCGTCGCGTATCGCAATGCGGCGCTGCTGCGTGGCGTTGCGCGCGATCGCGTCGATTCGATCCGGGTGACGGCACCGGCAGCCGACAGCGCGACGCTCGTGCTCGTGGTCGAGGAAGGGTTCGCAGGTCACCTCGTGGCGCGCTCGGTGGCGCTTCCGGTGGATGCGCCAGCGGCCGAGGCATCGCGCCGTCGTGGTCGGATCGTCGCGCCGGGGACGCAGGTGCCCGGGACGACGATCGCACGCGGGCCGGTGCCGACGGACGCATTGCCGAGCGGCGGCTCGGGGCGACGACACGACGAACCCGTTCGTGGCGTCCCGGCGAGTGTTCGCACGACACGCGGATCGCGCGGCCCGACGTCGAGCCCGCCACGGGACTGGTCGCTGCTACCGCGAGACGAGCGTGACAGTCTGACCGTGCGCGACAGCGTCGAGCGCGAGCCGCGCATCACGGCGGCGGACAGCGGCTCGGCCATCCGTCGCGACTCGTCGTTGACCGATCGCTGGCTGGCGGCGCTCTCGACGGTGCCAGAGCGTGGCCTGGTGGAAGACGTCGCGGCGGCGCGCGGAGACTCGCTCACCGATTCGAGCGCGTGGGCGAACGAGCGGACGAGCGCGCTCGAGAGTGTCGCCGCCGATTGGACCCCCCGCAACGCCCGCCGTACGCGCGGGAGGGGAACCGCTGGCACGAGGTGGCATGGCCAATGCTGGTGCGCAGTCGCCTGCCCGCGGCGCCATTGGCGCTGCATCTGTTCAGCGACGCGCGCACTGAGCGCGAGGCAGACCCGGTGGCGTCCGCCCAGGCGACCGAGAGCGTACCGTCGGCTCTTGTGGCGCTGCGCGAACCGATCGCGCTCACCGCGCGTGATGCCGGCGCGCTGATCGCCGATGCGATGGGAGCGGATGCGCGGCGTCGGCTGCCGGCGCAGTTGGCGCGGCTGGCCGCGCGTGTCGGGACGCGTGCTGCGATCTCGGAGGCGGTGCGCGACGAGCACGGGGAGGCGGCGGGGTGGTTCGTGCAGGCGGTCGGGGCCGCGATGGAGCGTCCGGATACCCGCGGCTGGCATCTGCTGCCGGGGCGGCTGCGCGTCGTGCGTGTCACCGTGCCTGCGGGGGCCCTGCGCGCCGAAGTGCGGCAGGGCACCGGCCCGAACGCGCTGCCGATTCGCCTGACCCCGATGGAGGCCACGCCCGGTGCCGTCCGAGTGCGGGCCCTTCGCGTGTGGCGCGACGGGGCGGGGGTGGTGCACGATCCCGCTCGCGCTGTTCTCACCGTTTCGCATTGAAAGAATCAATGCATCCTCGCGATCCTGCCGCTGCCCTGCGGGTACAGAACCGGTGAAGTTGCAGGCGCTGCACGGGTTGGCCACGCGCGCGTGAGGGGAACCACCTCCGGCGCGTCAACGGTTATCCCGGTGTCGCAGTGACGCCAGCATGGCGTCAGTAGCGCCGAGACGCCGGCGTCTCGTTCCCCTATCGCTTCCACATGCCGTATACCCAAGCCTCCGAGGCGCTGCGGTTGTTGACCGCGTGCCTCGGGAAACCGGCCACAATCGATCAACTGCAGCAGAGCGCGCCCACAGGTCAGGCCGCCACGTCCGCGCGGGCGCGCCTCGATCAGCTGTCTGCGCAGCTCGACCTTCCCTTGAAGGTGCGCAAGACCTCCGTCGCCTCCGTGTTGTCGGTGCTTTCGGACACCGCGTCGGCGGCGTTGATCGTGCCGAGTGACGAAGCGTCGACCGCACCCTTCGTGGTGCTTGGTGAGATCCGCCGCGGCGTTCCCACGGCAGCCTGGAGCGTCTCGTCCAGCGGCGTCACGACGCCACTCTCGACGCCGGACACGGCGGCGCTCATGCAGCAGCTCAGCGAGCTGCTCGGTGAGGAGGTCTGCGTCCTGCTGCCCTCCCGCAGCGCCCCGGCCGCCCCGGCGCGCCCTGCGACGGCGATCTTCACGCCGGGCGAGGCGATCGATGACGAGCACTTCACCGCCGGCCACGGCGGCACGAAGTACGACGAGCGCGAGATGGGCGCCAAGAGTCAGGCCGTCAGCCGGCTGTGGAAGCTTCTGGTGCGTGATCGTCGCGAGGTCGTGGTGGTGTTCTTCTACGCCGCGCTCGCCGGGCTCTTCTCGCTGACCCTGCCGATCGCCGTCGGTGGCATCGTCCAGCTCATTCAGGGCGGACTGCTCATCCAGTCGGCGACGGTGCTGATCATCTACGCCATCGCGGCGACCGCGCTGGTGGGTGTACTGCAGATCATGCAGCTGCGCGTGGTCGAGCGCATTCACCAGCGCGTCTTCGCGCGCATGGCGCTCGAGTACGTGTACCGGCTGACACGGTTGCGCTACGAAACCTCGTTGCGCGAGAACCTGCCGGAAGTGATGAACCGCATGTTCGAAGCGGTGAACATCCAGAAGAGCGTCGCGAAGTTCCTGCTCGATGTGTCGACGGCGCTGCTCACGGCGGTGTTCGGCATCATCCTGCTCACGCTCTACCACCCGTACTTCCTGCTCTTCGGCGCGCTGCTCATCCTTGGCCTCGGGCTGATCTTCTGGCTGACCGGAGCGCGCGGTCTGGGTACGAGTCTGCTCGAATCCAAGTACAAGTACGTGACGGTGCATTGGCTCGAGGAAGTGGCCAACGCCTTCCACGCGTTCAAGTTCGGCGGGCGTTCGCGTCTCGCGTTGAATCGCATGGATGAGATTCTCACGTCGTACCTCAAGTATCGCGAACGGCACTTCAAGGTGCTGATTCAGCAGACGACCTCGATGGTCGTGTTCCGCACGCTCATCCTCGCCGCCCTGCTCATTCTCGGTACCACGCTGGTGGTCAATCGACAGATGACGCTCGGTGAGTTCGTCGCCGCCGAGATCGTGGTTGTGACGGTGCTGGGCGGCATCGAGAAGCTCGTGCTGTCGTTGAGCGTCATTTACGACATGCTGACGTCGGTCGACAAGGCGGGCTACGTGACCGACCTGCCGTTGGAAGACGCCGGGTCGATCGCGCTGCCCGACCGCGACGACGGGATTCTCGTGGAGGCCCGCGGCCTCAAGTTCAGCTATCGCGGTGGGGCGACGGCGGTGCAGGGGGTCGATCTGCGCATCGACCGTGGACAGCGGATTGCAATCGCCGGCTATCGCGGCGCCGGCCGCAGCACGCTCCTGCGCCTGCTGGGTGGCCTGATGGATCAGTACGACGGCACCGTGCTGTACGACGGCACGAACTTGCGCGAGCTCGATCGCGAGCAGACACGCGATCGCATCGGGCAGATCATGTCGATGACCGATTTGTTCGACGGAACGGTGGAGGAGAACATCGCCGTCGGTCGCCCCGGCATCGACGAAGCGGCGGTGATCGAAGCCCTGCGCATGGTCGGGGTGCTCGACGATGTGCAGGCGATGCCGCAGGGGCTCAAGACGGTGATCAGCCGAGGGGGACGCTCGCTGCCCACGAACGTCGCGATCAAGCTGTTGCTGGCCCAGGGTATTGCCGGGAGGCCGCGCCTGATCGTGTTCGACGATCTCTTCATGAACCTGCCGCCCGCCGATCGCGATCGCCTGCTCGATGTGCTGACGTCGCGTTCGCACCCCTGGACCGTCATTGCCGTGTCACACGATCCCGTCCTCATCTCGCGCTTCGACCGACTCGTCGTGCTCGATGGGGGGCGCATCATCGCCGACGGCCCCTATCGTGAGCTCACATCCGACCCCTACGTGGCGTCGCTCGTGCGTGGCGAAGCGGTGCCGACCGGAGGTGCCGCATGAGTGGAGCGCACAAGCACGAATCGCCGGAAGATGCCATCGAGCAGTTGCCGCTGGTGACGTCGCAGCTGCTGCGGGAGGAGCGCAGCTATCGGGTCATTTCTCGTTGGTCGCTCGGTCTGTTCGTTGCGTTCCTCGCGGCGGCGTTCATTCCGTGGCAGCAGAACCTGCGCGGTGATGGCACCGTGAGCGCCTTGTCGCCCATGGATCGCTCGCAGACATTGCCGTCGCGCATCGATGGCCGCGTCGAGCGGTGGTTCGTGGCCGAGGGGCAGTTCGTCGCGAAGGGCAGCCCGATCGTCCAGATCTCGGAAATCAAGGACGAATACCTCGACCCCGAGGTGCTGCCGCGCACGCAGGAGCAGCTCGACGCGACGGCGCGCTCCAACCAGGACAAGCGCAACAAGGCCGAAGCGCTCGGCAACCAGATCGAGGCCCTCGAGGAGGGGCTTGAGGTCAAGCTCCGGCAGGCCACGAACAAGGTCGCGCAGGTGCGCGCCGAACTCGAGCAGGCCGTGGTCGAGGACTCCGTCGCGCGCGACCAGTACGCGCGTCGCGAGGCGCTCTTCAAGTCACCGCTCGGGCTGGCGTCGCTCAACGACCTGCAGACGGCGCGCGTGAAGGCGCAGTCCACCGCCGCGAAGCTCGTCGAGAAGCAGAACTCGCTGCGCAACGCGGAACTCGAGCTCGACATGCTGCGCGCCGAGACGCGCGAGAAGATCGAGAAGGCGCGCTCCGATCGTGCGGCCACACTGGCCGAAGTCGCCGACGGCGAAGGCAAGGTCGCGTCGCTGCGCAACAAGGTGTCCTCGCTCGAACAGCGCCAGTCGTTCTACACGATCGACGCGCCGCAGGATGTGTACGTCGTCAAGGCGATGAAGCAGGGAGTGGGCGAAGTCGTGAAGGCGGGCGAGGCCGTGGTCACCGTGCAGGCGGCGGCGCCGCGACAGGCCGTGGAGCTCTTCCTGCGCCCGATGGACGTGCCGCTCGTCAAGCGTGGCCGCAAGGTGCGCCTGCAGTTCGATGGGTGGCCGGCGCTGCAGTTCTCGGGGTGGCCTTCGGTCAGCGTCGGCACCTTCGGTGGTGAGATCGCCGTCATCGATCAGGTGGCGAGCGCCAACGGACTGTTCCGTGCGCTGGTCGTTCCCGATCCCAACGATGAGCCGTGGCCGCCGCAGCTGCGCCTCGGGTCCGGCGTGTACGGATGGGCGATGCTCGATGAGGTGCCGCTCTGGTTCGAGCTGTGGCGCCAGTTGAACGGCTTCCCGCCCACGATCGACCCGAAGGACGCGGAAGGCTACGTGCCGGCGAAGGGCGCGTCCGGCAAGGGTGGCAAGTGATCGTGGGTCGATGGTGCATCGCGCGACGCGCGGCGTGGTACGTCGGCGCGCTCGCTGCGTCGGCGCTCCTGCTGGCTGCCCCCGCCGCAGACGCGCAGCCGGCGCGTGCCACGGGCGCGTCCGTCGCAGACAGTGCGGGCCGCCGGCCGCTCACGTTCGCGGCGTTTCGTGAGCGCGTCCTCGCCAATCATCCGGTCGCCGTGCAGGCGCGGCAGGCGGCGGCGGGCGGGCGCGCGGAGCTCACGTTCGCTCGCGGTGGATTCGACCCGAAGCTCGAGTTTGCTCGGGATCGCAAGGTCCTCGGCGGCACGGAGTACTTCGACTACGTGGATGCGGCGCTCAAGATTCCCACGTTCATCGGCAGTGATCTCAAGCTCGCCTTCGAGCGCACCGCTGGCACCTTCATCAATCCGGACCGTCGAACCTCCGATCGCGGTCTGCTCACGCTCGGCATGACGGTGCCGCTTGGCCAGCGCATCATCACCGATGAGCGGCGGACCGCGCTGGCACAGGCCCGTGCAGCGCGCGACGCAGGCGACGCGGAGCGCGATGCGATGCTCAACAAGCTGATCTTCAGTGCCGCGAAGGATTACGGCAGCTGGTATGAGGCCACCGAGCGGCTTCGCATTGCCACCGAGGGCGTGGCACTCGCGCGCTTCCGCCTCGCCGCCGTTCAGGAACGTCTCGTGACCGGATTCTCGCCGGCCGTGGACACCCTCGAAGCGGCGCTCGAACTCAACCGCCGCGAGGTCACGCTGCGCGAGGCCAGTGCGGGCTACTACGCCGCCCGCCAGGCGGCGGAGAGCTACCTGTGGGACGAGCGTGGTGTCCCGGTGCCGCTCGGCCCCGACGATCTGCCCGTGCTCGACGGCGTGGCGATTGCTGCGCCGGACACGACGCGCCTCTCGGCGCTGCGGGCCGAAGCGGAACGCTCGCACCCCGATGTGCGGAAGGCCGAAGCCAAGCTGCGCTCGGTGGACGCGGAGCGTCTGCTGGCGACGCAGGCCGTACTCCCGTTTGCGGAACTCTCGCTCAACTCGCTCGCGGGTCGCGACGATCGCGGGGCACTGACCGATCGAGACGCGTGGGACACGAACCAGAAGGTGGGCTTCTACGCCAGCACGCCGCTGCTGTTCTTCAAGGAGCGCGGCAAGCTCGCGATGACCGGGGCCAAGCAGGAGGCGGCACGCGCAGAACGCGACTTTGTGCGCCGACTGATCGGGCTCACGCTCAACGTGGCGGCCAACGATCTTGCCATCCTCGCCGATCTGCAGGCGCTGCAGACGCGCAATGTCACGCAGGCGTCGCTGCTGCGCGATGCGGAGCAGGAACGTTTTCTCAACGGCGAGAGTACCCTGCTCGTGGTGAATCTGCGGGAGCGGTTGGTGCTCGACGAACTCGTCAAGCGCGCCTCCATCGAGGCCAAGGGCGTCTCGGCGCTTGCGGCGTTGGGGGTGGCTCTCGGAGATTTCTCCCGCCTCTCCGAGTTCGTGCGCTGACACGCGCTCGGCGCACTCCCCCGTCCCATCGTCTCATGCGCTCATTCGTGTGCGTTTCTTCCGCCCAACGCGCCGCTCGTGCCGGCGCGCTGGCGTTCGCCGGTGCCCTGCTTGCGGCGCCTCTCACCGGGCTCGAGGCGCAAGCGGCGCCGCGCGGTCCGGTCACAGCTGGCGGTGCGATCAACATCATGCAGCCGCGCGGCGTGTTCGACGAAACCACCGGCTTCGGCGGCGGGGCCGGTGGCAACGTGCTCTTTCGCCTCGACCCGAACTCGATCATCAACCTGCGCGCGGACGCGTCGTTCATGATCAACGGCAACGTGCGGAATCGCGTCCCGCTCAGCTCGACGGTCGGCAACTTCATTCAGGTCGACCTGAACACGTCGAACAACGTTGCGTCGTTCCTCGTGGGGCCGCAGCTGTTGGGGCCGAGTGGCGCGTTCTCGCCGTACGTGGCCGGCCTCGCCGGCTTCTCGGCGTTCTGGACAACGAGCAGCGTGGAAGGCTCCAACGACACGGAGCCCTTCGCGAGCACCACCAACTCGAGTGATTTCGCGTGGGCCTACGGCGGCACCGCCGGGGCGTATCTTCGTCTGCGCGGTGGCGAGCGGCCCATGCATCTCGACCTCGGCGTGCGCTACCTGCGGCACGATGACGTGACCTATCTCACCGCCGATGAGGTGCGCTCGGCATTCGAGCAGCGGCGCGACCCGCGGCCGCTGCGCTCGCGCGCCGATTACCTGACGTACTTCATTGGCGTGCAGGCCACGGTGTTCTGATCGACGTCAGTCGTCAGTGCCTCGGCGGCGCTCGCGCTTGACGTGCGAGCGCCGCTTTTTCGTATCGAGTCGCCGTTCAACCGAGGCGCGCGTCGGTCGTGTCGCCTTCCGCGCCACCGGATCCGGCAGTGCGATGCGCACAATCGTGGCAAGCCGCTCGAGCGCGGCATCGCGATTGCGCCGCTGACTGCGATGCTCGCTCGCGACGATGCGCAGCGTGCCATCGGCATCGAGTCGACGGCGCAGCCGCGCGAGCACGCGGTCGAGGTGGTCCGGCGCGAGCGCGCGACGCAGTGACTCCGATGCGGCCGGTCGCCACCGCAACTCCACACGCGTCGCACTTCGGTTCACGTGCTGTCCGCCCGGACCGCCGCCGGTGGTGGCGCGCACTTCACACTCGGCCACGACGAGTTGCACACGCGGCGTGATGAAGAGCGTCGACGCGTCCTCGTCGAAGCGCAGGGCGTCGTTGGCGTCAGCGGCCATCGCCGCCTGCCGTGCAGGGCTTCTCGGCGAGCGCCTTGGTGATGGCTTCAGGCGATGGACGCTTGTCGAGGGCCGGCGCGATGAACAGGGCGACGTATTCGCCGGGCACGTCCCGATCGACACGCGATTCGCGATATCCCACCGCCGCGAGCTCGCAGCGCAGCAAGCGCAAGGGCGTTCCGTGGCCCCACGTCGGGCGCTCGAGGTCGAGAATCACGAGCCGCCCGCCAGGCTTGAGCGCCGTGGCAAGATTCCACAGCAATCCGAAGGGCTGCGTGATCTCGTGATACATGTGAATCATGATCGCGGCGTCGAGCACACCCGTGGGCAGTCGCGGATCGTGTGGCTCGCCCCGTGCCACCTCGACATTCGTCCAGCCGGACTGGCGCGCCCGAGCGGCGAGCAGTTCGAGATAGCGCGGCGTGATGTCTTCCCCGTAGACACGTCCTGTGGTCCCGACGCGCTGGGTCAGTCGCGCGACGTAGTAGCCATCGCCCGCACCGATGTCGGCGACGTGCTTTCCGTCGAGTGCGCCGAGCAGGCGAAAGACGCGCTCGGCTTCGCCGATATCGTCGCGATCGTCTTCGTTGCTCCAGCGCGGGGCGACGATGTCGGCAACGGGGCGAGAGGGCAGCGGGAAGGCAGACGCTGGCGCGCCAGGCGGGGCCAACACCTTGCCGGTGTCACCCTGTGCCACAAGCAGCGTGTCACCGCGAACGCCGCGCGCATCGGCGGGCGAACGGCACGCGGCGCCCATCGCGACCGATACGATCGCGATCAGCGTGCACGTCGCGCCGATCCGCCCCCCACGCCCGCTAATCATGCGGCAGCACCGGTGCGCGCGTGCACGCGCAGTGCGGCGACGCGTCGACCGTCCATGGCGACCACTTCAAGCTCGCCACCTGGGAAGGCGACGCGGTCGCCGAGCTTGGGAAGGCGCCCGAGTGTGGAGAACGCGTACCCACCGAGTGTGGTCCAATCGCCTTCCGGGATGGCGAGGCGATAGTCCGACCGCACGTCCACGAGTGAGAGCGCGCCGGCCAGTTCGAGGACGCCATCGGTGACCATCGCGTCGCGATCCACCTGGTCGTATTCATCGGCAATGTCACCTACCACCTCCTCTACCAGGTCCTCGAGCGTCACGATACCCGCCGTCCCGCCGTATTCATCGAGTACCACGGCCAGATGCGCGCGCGTGCGCCGCAGATCCTCCAGCACGCGCTCCGCCGCGCGTGTTGCCGGAACGAAGAGCGGCTCGCGCAGATGCTCGGAGAGTGCGAAGGGCCCCTCGCTCTCGTCGAGCCACACATCCTTGGCCAGCAGCACGCCGATGATGTCGTCGAGTGTCTCTCGATATACCGGATACCGCGAATAGCGTTCCGTCCGGAGGATCTGGCGCAGCGTCGCCTCGTCGGCGTCGTGCGGGATGGCCGCGATCTCGGTGCGGGGACGCATCACGTCCCACGCCTTCTTGTTGTGGAAATCGAAGACGCCGGCGAGCATCGCCGAGTCGCTCTCGTCGAGCGTCCCGTGCGCGCGCGCCTGCATGACCAGGAGCCGCAGCTCCTCGGGCGAGTGCACGTGGGCGCCTTCCGACGCGGGCTCGAAACCAACGAGACGGAGCAACCGGTTGGCGGTGCCGTTCAGCAGGTTGATGAACGGCGACATCACGTTCGAGAAGACGATCAGCGGCCGGGTCACCCAGAGACTGACCGACTCCGGCGTCAGGAGCGCCACCGACTTGGGCATCAGCTCGCCAAAGACGATGTGCAGGAAGGTGACGACGGTGAAGGCCACGATGATCGCCGCCCCGCTGTGCGCCACCCCCGCCGGCACGGCGATCCCGACCGCCTCGAGCCCGGCATCCACGAGCACGGCAATCGCGGGTTCACCGATCCATCCGAGCGCCAGCGACGCGAGGGTGATGCCGAGCTGCGTCCCGGAGATGTAGCGGTCGAGCGAGCCAAGGGCCTGTTGCACCACGGCCGCGCTGCGATTGCCCTCGGCGGCGAGCTGGTCGATCCGGCTCCGACGCACGGCGACCAGCGCGAACTCCGCCGCAACGAAGAAGGCGTTGGCCGCCACGAGCAGCAGCACCATCGCCAGACGAAAGGTGATCGTGCCGGCCGTGAGCGCGGCTTCTGGACTGGAAGGGTCGACAGACATGAGGGAGGGAAACGGTCGCGCCGCTGGCTCGTCCATCTCTTGCATTCTGCAAGACTCGCGGCCGAGCCCGGGGGTGCAGGATGCAAGACGACCTCGCCAACGGTGGGGCCGGGACGTTCCTGAACGCCGCGAACCCGAATGCACTACACACCAACTTACCCCGAAACGGCCGTCCGGCGTATGCTGGATCCCACGCAGATCCTGCGCGGGCTCTGGCTGGGGCGCACGACCCTCGGGTTCGCGATTCTGGTGGCGGCGGTCTTCGTCTGGGAACGGGCCCGGCCGCTCGATACGCTCGTGGCCACCCTCGCCTTCGCCGGCGCCCTGCTGGCGACGGTCGCGTCGGCGATGTGGGTGGAGATCTACCGGCGCCCCACCGGGCGTCGCTTCCTGCTCGGACAGTTTGCCGTCGACCTCCTGCTCGTGACGGCCGTGGTACACGTGACGGGGGGGTGGAGCTCGCAGTTCGCGGCCCTCTACATCCTTGTCATTGCGGTGGCCGCCCTGCTCCTGTCCGTCAAGGACGGGCTGCTGGTGGCCGTTGCGGCCTGCGCGCTCTACGCCCTGGACGTGCTCGTCTTCCGCGAGGCGACGCCGCACCTCACGGTCTGGGTGCAGCTGGCCGTGTTTGTGGTGGTGTCCCTCGGCAGCGGCGGCATCGCGGCCCGGCTGCGCGAAGCCGGGGCCGGTCGCGACGCCCTTGCCGCACAGCTCGTCAAGGTGCAGCTCGAGGCGGCCGACATCCTGCGCAGCATTCAGAGCGGCATCCTGACCGTCGATGGCGACGGTCGGCTCCTCTACGCCAATCCTGCGGCCAGCGAACTGCTCGGTATCCCGCTGCGCGAGCGCACCGGGCGCCCGCTACTGCCGCTGCTCGCCTCCGTGGCGCCTGAACTCACGGACGTGCTCACCCGAACGGTGCGCGAATCGCTGCCACGCAGTCGCGCCGAGGGCGTCATTCACCGCGACGGACGCCGGGTGCTCGTGGGGCTCACCACCACCTTCGCGCAGCGCGACGGGGTAGGGCGCACCGCGACGGCGATTTTTCAGGACATCTCCGACTCCAAGCGCCTGCAGGCACTGCATGTGCGCACGGAACGCCTGCAGGCCGTCGCCGAACTCAGTGCCTCGCTCGCGCACGAAATCAAGAACCCGCTCGCGTCGATTCGCAGCGCGACGGAGCAGCTGGCGCGTCGGCACGCGCGACGTGGCGACGGCGACGACGACGAGCGAGCCCTCTTTGCGCTCACCGTGCGCGAGGCGGACCGGCTCAGTCGCCTGCTCTCGGAGTTTCTCGACTTTGCGCGAACGCGCGCACCCAATCTTGCGCCGGTACAGGTCGCTGCGGTGGCGCGCGCCGCGGTGGCGCTCATTGCGCATCACCCCGATCGCGCCGACGGTGTGCAGCTCGCCCTCTCCTGCGATCTACCCGATGACGCCACGCGCATCGACGGTGATGAAGATCTGCTGCATCGTGCGTTGAGCAACCTCATCCTCAACGCCGTGCAGGCGGTTGGCGCGACGGGCTCTGTCCGTGTGCACGTCACGACCACGGCCGCGCACGACTCGGCTGGCCGCGTCGTGGTGCTGCACGTCGACGACGATGGACCGGGGATCGCCGAGGAGGTGCGCGATCGTCTGTTCGAACCGTTCGTGACGAGCAAGCCCGGCGGGAGTGGCCTCGGCCTCGCCGTCGTGCATCGCGCCGTCGAAGCGCATCGCGGCACGGTGCAGGTCGAGCCGCTCGCGCGCGGGACCCGCTTCACGTTGCAGTTGCCGATCGATGCCGCCGA
>JALOPN010000285.1 GCA_025453875.1 Gemmatimonadaceae bacterium
TATGCGATCCCCGCCCGTGACCCCACCGCCAGCGCTGCACGATCGCGCGCTGCAGGACCTCTCGTTCATCCGTCGCACGATGGAGGGCGCGTCGGCCTTCACCGATGTGCCGGGGTGGGGGTTGGTTGGCGTGGGACTGCTCGCCTGCGTCGCCGCGCCCGTCGCGGCGCAACAGCCCACACCCGAAGGCTGGCTCACGGTGTGGCTCATCACCGCGGTGCTTGCCGCGTCACTCGGTGGACTCGCGATGCTGCGCAAGATGCGCCGTCGACTCGGTGCCGACGGTGCGCTCTCGCTCAGCGCGCCGGCCCGCAAGTTTCTGCTCGGCTTCTGGCCTGCCATCTTCGCCGGCGCGCTGCTCACGCTCGCGCTCGTCGATCCGACGACGCCGGGCATTGATGCGCGCGTGACGGAGCGCTTGCTCCCGGGCGTGTGGCTGCTGCTGTACGGACTCGGTGTCACGACCGCCGGGGCCTTTTCCATTCGCGCCGTCCCACTCATGGGTGCGGCCTTCCTTGCCCTCGCGACGCTGGCGCTGCTGCTGCCCGCGATTGATGGCACCCTCCTCCTCCTGCTCGGCTTCGGCGTGGTGCAGGTGGGCTTCGGCGTCTTCATCGCCCGGAGACACGGTGGCTAGACGACCTGACAACACGGCGCGCGCGCACATCGCCGACGCCAGCCGCGCCCGCGCGGAGGAGCCCACGTTGACCGCCGTCGACGGCAACACCGCCATCCCGATCGCGCTCGATCGTCTCATTCACGAGCGGTTGCGCCTCGCCATCGTGAGCGCCCTCGCCGTGCATGACACGCTCACGTTCAACGACCTGAAGGCGATGCTCGACACGTCCGATGGCAACGTGTCCGTGCACGCGCGCAAGCTCGAGGACGCCGGCTACATCACGTGCACCAAGGCCTTCGAAGGCCGCGTGCCGCGCACGGAGTATTCACTCACCGCCGAGGGACGCGCTGCACTCGAGCGCTATCTCGCGCACATGGAAGCCCTCATTCGCCAGGTAGGCAACGCCTGATGCTGCCCTCACACCTCGCCATCATCATGGATGGCAACGGCCGCTGGGCCAATCGTCTCGGGCGTCCGCGCTGGATGGGGCACGCCCGCGGCGCACGCACCGTGCGTGACGTGGTCGAGCATTGTGCGCGCCTCGGCATTCCCAACCTGTCGCTCTACGCGTTCTCCAGCGACAACTGGAAGCGCCCGCGCGAAGAAGTCGGCTTCCTCTTCGAACTCTTCGCCTCGCACCTCGACACACAGATCGACACGCTGGTGCGGCACAGCATTCGCCTCTCGATGTTCGGTCGGCGTGATCGGTTGCCGGCCACGCTCGTCGCGGCCATGGAGGCGGCGGAAGCACGCACGGCCGGTGGCACGCGGCTGCACCTGCGCGTGGCGATCGACTATTCAAGTCGCGCGGCGATCGAACAGGCCTTCACGCAGGCCCCGCAGGATCCATCGGCTGTGCACGCGTTGCTGCCGGCGGTCGATCTGCTGGTGCGCACCGGCGGGGAGCGCCGGTTGAGCGACTTCCTCCTGTGGGAGTGCGCGTACGCCGAGTTGGCGTTTCTCGACGTCGCCTTTCCGGATCTCACCACCGACCATCTTGATGCGGTGTTCGCCGACTACGGCCGGCGCGACCGTCGCTTTGGCGCCGTGCCGACACCGGTGGCGGAGACGGCATGACGTCCACCGTCGCACGTCGCCTGCTGCTCGTGGCCCTCGGCCTTGGTGTGGCAGCCGATGCGCTACTGCGTCCCGAACCGGGGCCGCTCACGTTCGTGATCTGGCTGCTGTTGGCACTCGGCGCCGCGTGGGCCACGCCCGGCATCGACGTCGCCACCTCCGCCGCGTTCTCCGACGCGTCGCATGCGCGTGAGCGCGCGTGGCTCATCGGCGCCGCAGCGCTGATCGCGTCGCTCTTGGCCGTGCGCGACGCCGAGATGCTGATCGCGGCCAACGTGCTGTCGCTGGTGGTGGTCTTGCTGCTCGTCGCGTGGCGCGCGGGCGGGCGTTCACTCGCCACGCTCGAGCCGCGTGACGTGCTGCTGGGAGTGGTGTCGGCACTCGCGGCGCTCATCACCGGTGCACCGCAGCTGGCATTGCGTGATGCACGCATGGGTGACCTGCCACGTCCGGAAGCGCGGACCGCCACCGGTTTCGGGCTCGGTGCGCTCGCGGCCGCACCGGTGCTGCTGATCGTGACGATGCTGCTGGCGTCGGCCGATCCCCTGTTCGCGCAGTTCGTCGAAGACACGGGATCGCTTTTCGATGGCGCGCTCGTGGGGCGCGTGGTATTCGTCGGCATCGTGTCGTGGGTCGCGGCCGGTGCGCTGCTCGGCTCGGTCACGCGCGTCGGTGTGCGCACGGCGTCGCTCGATGTCCAGTTCGGCTTGCCCTTTGCGACCGCGCTTCCTGTGCTCGGTGGTCTCGTGCTGCTGCTCGGCGCCTGGATCACGCTGCAGTTGCGCGCCTTGTTCGGCGGAGCGTCGTACATCGCGGAAACGGCGGGACTCACGGTGGCCAACTACGCGCGCAGCGGATTTTTCGAGTTGGTCGTCATCGCCGGCATCGTGCTCGCGGTGCTGCTCGTGGCTGATGACGTGCTCGATCGCTCGGAGGGCACGTCACGGCTGCGGTTCCGACAGTTGGGACAGGTGCTGCTCGGCCTCGTGGCCGCCGTGCTTGTGTCGGCCGTGTTCCGACTCGTCCTCTACGTGCAGTATCATGGACTCAGCAATGATCGCCTGCTCGCGCTCGCGATCCTGCTGTGGGTGGCCATCGTGCTCGGCTGGTTCGGCATGACCGTGCTGCGCGGCGTGCGCACACGCTTCGCGCCCGGCGTGCTGGTGATCTCGGCTGTGTGGTTGACGACGCTCAACGTCGTGAATCCAGAACGCGTGGTGATTGCGGTGAACGTTGCCCGGGCCGAGCGTGGTCAGCCGTTTGATGTGGCCTACCACGCGCGGTTGTCGGCCGATGCGGTGCCCGCGTTGCTCGCGGCGGCCGATCGGCTGCC
>JALOPN010000286.1 GCA_025453875.1 Gemmatimonadaceae bacterium
CGCGGTGGCCGAAGCCGCCGTGGTGGGCAAGGCGCACGAACTCAAGGGACAGGCAATCGCCGCGTTCGTCACGCTGCGCAGCGGCTTCCAGTCGAGCGGGTCGCTGCGTGACGAGCTCCGCGACCATGTCGCAAAAAAAATCGGAGCGCTCGCGCGCCCCGATGACATTCTCTTCAGTGCCGATCTCCCCAAGACACGCTCGGGGAAGATCATGCGTCGCCTGCTCCGTGACATTGCCGAAGGACGGGCCCTCGGCGACACGACCACGCTCGCCGATCCGAACGTGGTCGCGGGGCTCAAGGAGCAGTACGAATCGCAGGAAAGCTGAGCGATGCTTACTGCCCCGGTGCCGGCGCCGCCGGTGCCGGGGCGGCAGCCGCCGCGGCGGCCGTCATCGAATCGATGACCTGCTTGAGCTGATCGGACGTCAGCGCGCCGGGGTACATCTTGTTCCCCACCATCAGCGTGGGCGTCGAGTTCACGCCGAGCTTCATGCCGGCGTTGCGATTCGCCTCGATGGTGCCGAGGTGACGACGGTTGTCGAAGCAGTCGTTCCACTTCGCCATGTCGAGCCCCGCTTCTTCCGCGATGCCGGCGAGCACCTTCTTCGGGTTGGCCGTCGCCTGCGTATTCCACTCGGGCTGCGCGAGGAAGATGCGATCGTGCATGTCCCAGAACTTCCCCTGCTCGTTGCCGCACGCGGCGGCGAGGTGCGCGGCCATGGCGTTCGGATGCATCGCGAGCGGGAAGTCGTAGAAGACGAACTTCGCGAGGCCAGCGTCCACGATGCGCTTCTTGATGTCGGGCGCGTGCAGGACGGCGAACTGGCCACAGCCGGGGCACTCGAAGTCGGCGTACTCGGCGATGGTGATGGGCGCGTCGGGGTTGCCGTAGACGTACCCCGCGGCTTCCGCCGGCGGCGCCGAGGGATCGACCGTGATGGCCTCGGGCGCCTTCGGACGCGTCACCAGGTACAGGGCGGCGCCACCGGCGAGGGCGACGATTCCAACGAGGGCCAGAAACGGCCCCTGGGACTTCTTCGGCTGGACGGATTTCTTGCTCACCGAGCAACGACCTCGTGGCGCATTTGGCGGGATTTGGAGCCGGACGGAACGACGCCCGGGGTGGACGGGAAACTATCCAAGGGCTACCCGCGCTCGCCATCCCGAGTGCCATCGGCCTCCGGACTGGCTCGCGGCGCGCGAGCGTCAGCGTTTCCCGGCGCTCGCACGTTTCCCCCATGCGGGTGGCCCGCGCGGCTCCCCGAGACTAGGTTTCCTGTGCTGTCCGGTATCCTGGTGGCAGCGTGGCGCGGCACCGATCGTCGCGCCCCCGTCACGAGCGCCCGCGTCGCCACTGCTGAGCAGAGCGCCGAGCGCACGGATGGCCACGACCTTCGGGTCGCGCCTCTTCGTTTCGTACTACCCCGAGGAAATGACCAAGACCAAGCATCGTCCGCGCCGCGAGACCCCTGCGAAGACGCCGTATGAGGAAGCACGCGACGAGTTGTTCCAGCACATCATGAACTGCGGTGTCATCGGAGCGCACCCCGACGACCAGGTGGAGTGGTTCGACGAGACCATGAAGTACATGACGACGCGCTACACGGAGCTCACGGCCGATCAGCTGCGAGACCTGCGCGCCCTCGGCATGCGGTTCTCCGCGCCGATGAAGTCGGCGATCACCGAGAGCGAGACCGCCGAAACGGCCAGCGCCTGATCGCGCTCGCTCAGCTCGCGTTGTCTGACACGATCCCTCCGCCGTTGGCGGGGGGATCGTGCTATGTGGCCTCGGGAGTCGACGGTGCCCGCTCGCGCCAGAGCATCAGCGTGTAGTCCACGGTGGCCCACGCGCCGAGCAGCGCGCACAGCACCACCAGTGGCGTCACGGCTGGTCGCCAGAGCAACACCGTGAGAAAGGTGCCGAGTTGCACCACGGTGAGCACCTTCCCCGACATCCGCGCCCGGAAGGGAATCGCGCGCAACGCCGGACTGCTGCGCGCGACGATCCAGCCGATGATCGTCATGACATCGCGCACCAAGAGCAACCCGGCCTGCCAGGGCGCGAGATCGCCACTGGCGAGAAACGCCACCACCACGCTGATCACAAAGACCCGGTCGGCGATCGGATCGAGGATCGCACCGAGGCGCGACGTGATGCGCTGACGGCGCGCGAGCCAACCGTCGAGGAAGTCGGTGAACGACGCGAGGCCGATCAGCCCCAGGCGCGGCCCCAGCCCCTCGGCGAGCAGAAACCCCGCCGCCAGCACGAAGCGCGAACTCGACACGAGATTCGGCCAGGTGGCGTAGCGCGACGCGGCGGAGGACTGGGGCATGCAGCAAGCTACCCGCGACCGGGCCCAAGGGACCAGCCACGGCCCGCACGACCCCGGCCTACCCGCCGCGTGTCGGCCGCGTTAACCTGCCGCACATGGCCACCGTCGTCCGCGACCCCTCCACCGCGTCGCACGCCCACCTCGTGGCGGAGTTTGCGGACGTCCCCGAGGGATGGCTCGACGATGGGCCGCGCCTCGGTGGTCTCCTCGTGGCGGCCGCCGGCGCGGCGGGACTGCACGCGCTCGGCGCACCGTTCGTGCGCACGGCCGGCGTGCACGGGGTGGACGCCATGCTGCTCCTCGAAGGCGGACACGCCGCGCTGCACGCACTGCGCCGTCGTCGTGCGGTGCTCGTCGATCTGCTCGCCCCCGCCGAACACGACCTGTCACGCGCCTACGATGTGCTTGCGCGACGGCTCGCCGGTTCGACCGTGCACGCCGAGCAACTGACGCGCGGCTAACGCCGCCCGCGCACGATCCCTTCGACGCGCGTCGCCGGATCGAACCACTGTTCGGCCAGCGCGCGCACGTCCGATGTCGTCACGGCGCGCAGCGCAGCGTCGTGCGCCTGCAGCTCCTCGAGTCCGTCGCCCAGGCTCCACGCATCCACCAGATCGGAGAGCACGGAGCCGCCCGATTGCTGCCCGATCGCGTGGGTACCCACGAGGTACTCCACCGCGCGTTCGAG
>JALOPN010000048.1 GCA_025453875.1 Gemmatimonadaceae bacterium
TGCGCCTCGGCGTTGGCGAACATGCGCGCCTTGTCGCCGTAGTAGGCCGGGACGCTCGGATATCGATCGAGATGATCGGCGCTGAGCGTGGTGAGCACGCCGACGTCCGGACGCAGGCCGGGCGTGTCATGCAGCTGGAACGACGACAACTCGAGCGCGCTCCAGCTCGGCTGCGGCGCCCGTCGCACGAGATCGCACACCGGCACGCCGATGTTGCCGGCATCCACCGCATCGTGGCCGAGCGCGCGCAACAGGTGTCCGATGAGCGCGGTCGTGGTGGTCTTGCCGTTGGTACCGGTCACCGCGATCGTGCGCAGCGCCGGCATGAGCCGCAGGCCGACCTCGACTTCACTCACCACCGGCACACCGGCCGCGCGCGCCGCGGCGACGGGCGCGGCCTCCGGCGGAATCCCCGGGCTCACCACGACGAACGCGGCGCGCGCGATGCGGGCGAGTTCGTGACCACCGAGGGTGACGTCGATGCTCGACCCGCGCAGCCGGTCGGCCGTGGCGCGCAGCGTCGCGGAGTCGTTCGACTCGGAGGCGTAGACGGCAAAGCCGATGTGCCGGAGCAACGACGCGGCCGCTGCGCCGCTGGCACCGAGGCCAAGCACGGCCACCTCGCCCGTGCGCAGTGCCAGCGCACGGGCCACCGCAGCGGCCGTCGCACGTCCCGCTTCGACGTTGGCGAGATACAGCGACGGATCGGGCGTGTGGGCGGACGACGATGCCATGGTCAGCGCAGCTTGAGCGTACTGAGCGCGAGAATCGCGCACAGGATCCCCACGATCCAGAACCGCACGACGACCTGCGTTTCCGGCCAACCGAGCATCTCGAAGTGATGATGCAGCGGCGCGCGTCGGAAGACGCGATGGGCCTGCGCATACTCGAGCCCGTATCGCTTGCGGCGGTACTTGAAGACCGACCGCTGCAGGATCACCGACACCGTCTCGGCGACGAACACCGCGCCGACGATCGGCAGCAGGAACTCGGACTTGAGCAGAATCGCGATCGCACCGAGCGCACCGCCCAGCGCCAGCGAGCCGGTGTCGCCCATGAAGACCTGCGCCGGATGCGCGTTGTACCAGAGGAATCCGATGCAGGCGCCAACGAGCGCCGCGCAGTACACCGTGAGTTCGCCCGCGCCGCGCAGGTAGAACAGCTGCAGGTAGGCGCTCGTGTCGACCCGACCATGCACGTAGGCGAACAGGCCGAACGTGACCATCGCGATGGCCACGAGCCCGGTCGCGAGTCCATCGAGCCCGTCGGTGAAGTTCACGGCGTTGCTCGTCCCGGCGAGAATGAAGGTCACGAACGGCACGTAGAGCCACGCGGCCCATGACGCGACGGGCACGATGAGCAGGTACTTGAAGAACGGCACCGTCGTGGACGCGCCCGGCAGTGCGGAAAGCGGCTGCAACCAGAGATAGAGACCGAGCGCGAGCCCGACGATGATCTGCCCCGCGAGCTTGTAGCGCTCGACGAGCCCTTCGTTCTTTCGTCCCTCGCGCTTCTGCTTGAGTTTGAGGTAATCGTCGAGGAAACCGATGCCGCCCATCCAGACCGTGACGGCCATCGCGAGGACCACGTAGCGATTGTCGAGCCGCGCGAAGAGCAGCGCGGGCAGGATGGCGGCAGTCAGCAGAATGAGCCCGCCCATCGTGGGCGTGACGCCCTTGCCCTGGTGGCTCTCGGGCGTGCCTTCACGCACGACCTGATGCACGGCCATGCGGCGCAGGCGCCCCAGAATGATGGGCCCCACGAGGAACGTCACCAGCAGCGACGTCACGAAGGCCGCCGCCGAGCGGAACGTGATGTAGTTGAGCAGGTTGAAGAGTTGGAACTCTCCCGCCAGCGGTTGCAGCAGATGGTAGAGCACTCAGGTCGTGGCCGAGGCAGTGAGAAACGGAAGGAGACGTTCGAGCTGGACGCCGCGCGACGCCTTGAGGAGGAGCACGGCATTCGTCGGGAGCACGGCCTGCAGCACGGGCCACGCCTGATCGGCATCGGCGGCGGGATGCACCCGGGCATCACCTGGCGCAACGCGTGCGAACGCATCGACGAAGGCACCGACCGCCACGATGTGCTGCGCGCGCGACTGCAGGGCGCGCCGCGCGATATCATCGTGCAGCGCGTCACTCTGCGCGCCGAGCTCGCGCATGGTCCCCAGCACCGCCACGCGCGGTCGCGTCTCCCCGACCGTGTCGAGCAGGTCGAGCGCGGCGCGCATCGATGGCGGATTGGCGTTGTACGCATCGTTGATGAGCGTGAGCGCACCAAGCTGCTGCCACTCGCCGCGCATGCGCGGCACCGGCATGGCCGCCATGCCATCGAGCGCCGTGCGCAACGGGACCCCCACGGCTCGCACCGCCGCGAGCACGAGCCGGACGTTGTTGGCCTGATGGGCGCCACGTACGGGCAGCGTGACCGTGTGCTCGGGGGTTGTCACGACGACGCGTCCTTCAGCGTCGAGGGCGAGGGTGACCTCCACCTCGGGCGCGAGCGCCTTCGCGCGCCGCACGGCCTCATCACGCAGCGCCACCGGCTCGCGAGGAATGATGGCGAGCGGCACGCCATCGAGCAGCGATGCTTCCTCACGGAGCACACCAGCCAGATCACCCAGCCCTTCGAGATGCTCTTCGCCGATGGACGTGATCAGGGCAATGTCGGGTTCGCAGATGGTCGCCAGCGCGGCCACTTCGCCGGGCGCGTTGGTACCGACCTCGACGACCGCAACGTGCGCATGCGCCGGTGTACCCAGCAACGTGAGCGGCACACCCACGAGGTTGTTGTCGTTGGCGCGTGTGGCGTGCACGGTGAGCGCACCACCAAGCGCGGCGCGGAGCAGCTCCTTCGTCGACGTCTTGCCGTTGGAGCCGCCGACCGCCATCACCGTGCCCCCCCAGGCACGACGCCAGCCGCGTGCCAGCAGCCCGAGGGCCACCCGCGTGTCGCGCACGACGAGCGCCGGCAGGCCGAGGCCGACGGCGCGCGTCGGATCGTCGATGACCACGGCGGCGGCACCAGCCGCGCGCGCATCGGCGAGCAGCGCGTGCGCGTCGAATCGTTCGCCGCGCAAGGCGACGAAGAGCGCGCCCCGGCTGAGCGCGCGCGTGTCCGTGGCCACACCGGACAGCGGCCGGTCATCGAGACGCGGACCGCTGATGAGTTGCCCCTCGAGTGCGGCCGCCGCACGCCGAAGCGTCCACCACGCGTGCGGCGTGTCGGGACGTACCGCGGACGTCGCTTCGAACTCGATGCCTGGGCGGGGCGCGCCCGCAGCGACCCCGCGCGGCTGCATCGTGCCGTCGTGGATCGTCATGCCGACACCTCACGCGTCGCGCGCATCTCGCGCGACAGTTCCTGCACAATCACGGCCTCGTCGAAGGGCAGCTTGTCGGTCCCACGAATCTGATACGTCTCGTGCCCCTTGCCGGCCAGCAGCACCACGTCGTGCTCGGCTGCCGTGCGCAACGCGAACGCGATGGCCTCGCGCCGATCCTCGATGCGCGTGACCGGCGGCGACGTGGTCCGCCGCTCCATGCCCGCGACGATTTCGTCGAGAATGCACTCCGGGTCTTCCGTGCGCGGATTGTCGCTGGTCACGATGACCGCGTCGGCGAGCCGCTCCGCAATGGCGCCCATCTCGGGTCGCTTGCCGCGATCGCGATCGCCGCCGCAGCCGAAGACGACGTGCACACGCGTCGGCGCACCGTCCGGCGTGCGAGCGAACGGCCGCACCGCCTGCAGCGCGCGCTCGAGCGCGTCGGGCGTATGCGCGTAGTCACGCAACACGGTGACGGGCGCTGCGAGGCGTTCCAGGCGGCCCGGCACCTGCGGCATCTCGGCCAGCGCCGCCGTCACGTCGGCGAGCGGGACGCCAAGCGCGTACGCAGCGGCCATGGCGCCGAGTGCATTGGTAACGTTGAAGTCACCGAGCAGCGGCAGTCGGACGCGCGGCGTCGCATCGCTCGACGCGGTGTCGCGCACACGCACGCCGAACGAGCTGCCAGCCGCATCAAACCGCACATCGACCGCCTGCACGACGACGTCATCGGGCACGTCGCCAAGGCCGTCGTGAAACGTGAGCAGTCGCGGCACGTCCGGAAGCTGCGTCCACGCCGGCTCGCCGGCGTTCACCACCGCCACGCCATGCGGCTTGAGCAGTGTCGCGAGGCGCGCCTTCGCCGCGAAGTACGCCTCCATCGTGCCGTGATAATCGAGATGGTCGCGCGAGAAGCTCGTGAACACCGCCACGTCGAATGCCACGCCCTCGACGCGCGCCTGATCAAGCGCGTGCGAGGAGACTTCGAGCGCGGCCACGCGAACGCCCGCATCGACGAGTGTGCGCAGCAGGCGCTGCATCTCGACCGGGCCCGGTGTCGTCAGCCCCTGCCCACCGGGCACCTCCACACCGTCGCGCCCCGTGAGCACGCCGAGCGTCCCGACCGAAGCGCTGGAGACGCCCACCTGCGCGAGCAGCGCACGCACGAGATGCACCGTGGTGGTCTTGCCGTTGGTTCCGGTCACGCCGACGAGGCGCAGGTTCTCCGCGGGGCGACCGAAGAATGCGGTCGCGATGACCGCCGCCGCGCGGCGACCGTCGCGCACACGCACCACCGCCACCGGCGCCTGCACCGCATCTTCTGCGAAGAGGAGCGTCGCCCCACGCGCGACCGCGTCTCCGACGAACGCGTGCCCATCGGCGTGCGTCCCGCGCACCGCGATGAACGCGCCACCGGAGACCACCGAGCGACTGTCATCGGTGAGCCCGAGTACGACGTCGGGACGACGCGATGGCTCGGCCACCAGCAAACCGGCCGCGCGCAGCGCTTCGATGAGCACGCCGGTGTAGACGAGCCGCGTGGTCACGTGCCCCGCTCCAGCGTGATGATCGCTCCTTCGCGCGCCGTCGCGCCGGCGGACGGTCGGGTTCGCCCCGCCACCCCATTGGGCTGCAACTTCACATGAAAGCCCGCCGCGTGCAGCGTGCGTACCGCCTCGCGCACGGACAGCCCGCGGACGGATGGCACGGTGCGCAACTCACGTCCACCGCGCGCTGTGTCGCTGGCCGCCCAGGGCAACGAGACGAGCACGCGCGCCGGTGCAGGCATCGCTTCGCGCGGCGCCGGTGCGGCGGCCTGGGGCTCCACGTCACCCGAATCCTCGAGCGTCCCGGCCGCGAGTCGACGTTCCGACGAGAGCGCACGCGCCGCCGTGTCCTCGTCATCGGCGAGCGGCACATCGCGTGCGACACGTTCGAGAATGCGACGATCGAGCGCCGCATCGCGCGCGGCGAGCGCACCGAGCAGCACCTGTCGCACCAGCGGACCCGCGACAAGACCACCGAAGATCTGTCCCTTCGGCTCGATCAGGCGCGCCACCACCACCATCTGCGGTGCGGACATGGGAAACATGCCGGCAAACGTCGCATTGTAGGCCTTGTCCTTGTAGCCACCCGAGCCGTCGGCCAGACGCGCCGTGCCGCTCTTGCCACCGACTTCGAAGGCGGTGAGTCCGGCCGCACGACCGGTGCCGCTGTCGACCACGGCCTTGAGCATCGCGCGCACCTCGGCGGTGCTGCCCTCGGTCGCGACACGACGCAGCACCCGACGCTGGTGGCGATACACGACCGCACCATCCGGCGTCCGCACGTCACGCACGAGCGCCGGCTCGAGCAGTTCACCACCGTTCGCGATGGCGGCGTAGGCAAGCGCCAGCTGCACCGGCGTGGCGGTGAACTCGTACCCGATGGCAATCGACGCCGGCGACTCGCGCGTCCACTGCGCGCGCCCCGACGACGAGACAGGCGGACGCAGGCGGCCGCGCGCCTCCGACGGGTACGGCAGCGCCGTCGCCGTGCCGAAGCCGTAGTCGCGCAGTAGCTGATACTCCTCGTCGGGTTGCATGCGCTCCGTCACGAGCCGCACGGTGCCGACGTTGCTCGACCAGCGCACGATATCGAACACCGACATCGCGTCGGCCTTGTGTTCGTCCGTGATCGTGCGCCCCGGCAACGCGAGCCGACCGCCACCGGTGTTGATCAGTTCGTCGGCGGTGGTGCGACCCTGATCGAGCAGATACGCCACGAAGAGTGGCTTGAGCACCGAGCCCGGCTCGTACGGCTCGGTGAGTGGTGTCACCGATCGCGAGACCGCACCCGCGCGCACGCCCGCCATGGCGAGAATCGCGCCATCGTTGGGGTCGAGCACCACGAGATCGCCACCGGAGGAGCCGGTGCGCGCGACCGCGTCGAGCAACTCGCGTTCGAGAATCTCCTGCAGCCGCTGATTGATGGTGAGTCGCACCGTGTGCCCCGCGCGCGGGTCGATGCGCCGACCCACGGGCGAATCCCACGGCGCACGGCCGCGACGGTCACGCACACCGAGGCGCTCGCCATCGGTGCCTCGCAACAGCGTGTCGAGCGCGCGCTCCAACCCCGAGAGCGCCTCCCCTTCGGACGACACCGCGCCCACGACACCGCGCAGCCCCGGCGTCCCGCCCGGCACGCGTTGCATCGCCCACTCGGCGCGCACGCCACGAATCGCGCGCAGCCGCTTCACTTCATTCGGCAAGTACTCACCCGGCACCTTGACGTAGGTGCGCGTGGAGTCGAGCGCGCGTCGAATGACCGATCGTGAGACGCCCAGCGCCGCCAGTTCACGCGCCAGCGAATCGCGATCGTTGCGCTCCTTCGTGGGCGGACGCACCTGATTGGGTGCGATCTCGATGCGCAGCACCTCTCGGCTCATCGCGAGCACTTCGCCACGATCATCCTCGATGGTGCCGCGGGGCGCCAGCAGGGTGTCCGCCTGCAGATGCTGTCGCTCCGCGAGACGCGCCCACTCGGCGCCCTGCACGAGCTGCACACGCACCGCTTGCGCGACGAGTGCGAGCGCGAACGCAACCAGCGACAGGTGCAACAACACCGCCCGTCCACGCGCAGGACGTACGGCTTCGGCACCGTTCGAGGTGGGCGACGTGTTCACGGACGATCGGAGGGGCTGGAATCGTTGACGACCTCGGCGCCACGCGAACGCACGAGGGTGACAATCTGGGAATCGGACGGCAAGCGCAATCCGAGCGTGCGTCGGGCGAGCGGTTCGATGCGGCCGGCGCTCATCGCGGACTGCAGATCGCGCTCGAGGGACACGCGCTGTGCCTCGAGATCACGACGTTCGGCTTCGAGCGTGACGATGGCCTGCTGTTCGACATCGCCGCGCGTTCGGCGCCAGACCACGATAACGGCCGCGGCCACGAACGCAAGCAGCCCGATGGCGAAGACGCCACCAAGTCGTCCGCTCCAGGAGCGACGACGCGCCATCAGCCCACCTCGTGATCGGGGGCGCGACGCCACGCCCGCAGTCGTGCACTGCGCGCGCGCGGGTTGTCGAGCACTTCGAGGTCGGTCGCGACGATCGCACGTCGCGTGAGCACGGTGCCGAGCGCGACGCCACCGCAGGTGCACATGGGTTGCCGCGGCGGGCACGTGCACGCCGTGCTCCACGCGCGGAAGGCATGCTTGACCAGACGATCCTCTCCCGAGTGATAACTGATGATGGCGAGGACACCATCGGGGTGCAGTCGGTCACGCAGCGCCGGCAGCGCGCGCTCCAGACCGGCGAGCTCGTCGTTCACGGCGATGCGCACGGCCTGGAAGATGCGCGCAAAATCGCCCGGCCCACTACGCGGCCCGTGCACGGCACGAATTGCATCAACGAGATCATCGGCGGTGGCGAATGGCCGCCGATCACGCCGTCGAACGATCTCGCGGGACAGACGCGCGGCGCGTGGTTCATCGGCGAAGTTGCGAAGCAGCGCCGAGAGGTCGACCTCATCGATCGAGTTGAGCAATCCGGCCGCGTCCATGGACGCGTCGTCCCCCATGCGCATGTCGAGCGGTGCGCCCTCGCGGAACGTGAAGCCGCGACCGGGATCGTCGAACTGGTGTGAGGACACGCCGAGGTCGAGCAGAATGCCGTCGAATCGTTCGGCCGCGGCGAGTCCGGCGGCGGCGACGTCGGCGTAGTTGCCGAGCAGCGCGCGGAACTGACCGCTGCGCTCGGCCTCGGCGAGTCGCGAACGCGCGGTAGCGAGCGCGCGCGGATCACGATCGATGCCGGTAACCCGTGCGCCGTGCTCGAGCAGGGCGGCGCTGTGTCCACCGCCGCCAAGCGTGCAGTCCAGCACAGTCTGGGCGTTCCCGAGCAGCTCGAGGACGGGCTCGAGCAATACCGGCACGTGGAAGACGCCGGGTCGCGCTGTGACGTCAGAACGAGTCGGCATGGAACGAAAGACGGGGCGAAGGCGCGAGCGACGCAGACACGAATGAAATTTGTACGGGCCCACCGTCGAAAGCGACGGTGGGCCCGCACGAACTGCAGTGACCGCGGTTACTTGCAGACGGCGGCGATCACCTGATCGGCAAAGCCATCGAGCTGCATCGCGAGGGCGATGAGCTGCTGCGCCTGCTGCGGGGCGAATGAGCCACCGGCGGGCAGATTGATCTGCGCCTCGACGAGGTAATCCTTGGCCTTGCGACCGCCGGCGCAATCACGGGCCGCGGCGGCCTTCTGGACCAGCGCGCGCGCGGCCAGCGTATTGGCCGCGCCGTAGAGGAACTTGGCCTGCACGCGCTGCTCGCCCTTGTTGACCTGATCGGCAAACTTGAGCACTTCGATGGCCTGATCGAAGCCAACCGTGCTGTCGGCGGCCGCCTTCTGATAGAGCGCATTACCCACCGCGAGCGCCACGACCGCCGAGCTGGAGTCGCCCTGCGCGATGGACTGCTTCACGGCGGCGAGGGCACCGTCGTTATCGCCGAGGTCCTTGAGAATCGTGGCGCGCAGCAGCCCCGCGTCTTCGACGGCGACCCCGTTGCCCGTGGCCTTCGTGAGCACCTCAAGCGCCTGCTGCAGCTGACCGGACGTGCGGAGCGCCGCGACGAGCGTGTACGTGAGCGAACCGCTCTCGGGGAACTTCGCGACGCCACGCGCCGCCGTCTCGGCAGCCTTCTGCGGCTGGCTGTCCGCGGCGTAGGCCGCGGCGGTACGGATGAAGTACGTGCTGTCGGCGAACGCCGTGTCGAGACGGACGAGATCTTCACCGGCGGTGAAGGCCTCCTTGTAGTCGCGCACGGCGAGCAGGATCAACCAGCGCAGACGCAGCAGATCGGCGTCGCCCGGGTTCTTGGCCACGGCCTCTTCAACGATCGGGCGCGCGATGCGCGGATTGCCGAAGGAGGAGATGGCTTCGACCACGTCCTTCTGCAGCCGCGGATCGTTCGGGTTGGTGGCCAGCAGCATCGTGAGCGTCACGATGGCCGAGTCCTGCTCGTTCAGGTCACGAAAGGCCTGCGCCTTGAGGGCCAGTCCCGGACGGCTCGTGGGGGCCAGCTCGACGATCTCGCGCGAGATCTTGAGCATGTCCGCCGCGCCCGCCTTCTGGTTGACCATCACGTTGGCGAGGCAGACTCGCGCCAGCACCGCCTTGGGGTAGGCCTCGATGCCGGCCTTGGCGGCCGTTGCCGCAGCGTCCCAGTTCTGCTGGCGCGCCGCGTTCACGCAGGCCTGCTCGTGCGTGAGCTGCGCGCGTGCCGACTTGAGCTCCTTCGCGAGGAGATCGATCGCGTCGTCGTACTTCTTGGCGGTGATGTCACCGAGCGGCTGCTGCAGCGCGTTGTCGCGCGTGAGCACCAAACTCGCCTTGACCGTGTAGGTGGTGTCTCCACGCTCGACTTCGCCCGTGATGTACTCGTCGGCGCGCAGCTGCGACGCCAGGGCGCGCGCATCGTGCGGCTCGAGCGGCACGTCGGACGGGAAGCCCGACGCCTCGAGGATGGCCGTCATCTCCTCCTTCGGGACGAGATAGACCTCCTTGGCCGGAATCTCGCGACCGATCCGACGCCGCATGGCGTCGGCCGCCTTGAGACCGAGCTCCTTCTCGGGCTTGCCGCCCGCCTTGAAGACCTCCACGAGCATCCACTTGGCGTCCGGATGCGCGGGACGGCGAGCCGGCTGCGCCTCGAGGGCCGAGGTGGTCCCGAGGAGCGCCAGTGCACCGGCGCCGGCGAGCAGCGAATGGAAAGACCGAGCGATCAAAGTCGTAGCCTCCGCACCGTGAATGCCGTCGGACGCACCGGGCGTGCAGGTACCCGAATGATCCGAAGGGAGCGCCGATTGGGGGACAATCGGCAGGTCTCGTGGAACTCAGGAAACTGGGCCGCCACGTTGCGCGTGGCAAGCCGAGAATTGTTACCGTTCGATGAGGATTGACCGGCGAGGTGGGCGCGAGAACCGGTCGACAGTGGGCGAAGAGGGACTCGAACCCCCGACATCCTGCGTGTAAGGCAGGCGCTCTAACCAACTGAGCTATTCGCCCCGGCACACCGTCGACCAACGGTTCCCTGCTTCATACCGTTGACGCGGCGCGATGGTTCCCATCGTCCCCGACACGTGCCAACCGACACGTGCCGCGCGCGGCGAGTCCCGAGGCCAACCCTAGACCGACGGCCCCACCCTGTCAACCGGCGCATCGGCGCCCACCTCGTAGCGCGCCTCCGGCGCCTCCCCACCCACCGGCCCGAGCGCGAGCATGGCATCGAGCGCACTGCGCTCCGCGTCGGCCTCCTGCCGAGCGTCGGCCGCCCGCAAGGCGGCGAGCCGCGCGCGATCACGGCGCCGGCGCTGCCAAAGGAACGGCCCGATCACCACCGTGAACAGGCCAAACGCCAACGACAGGTTGGCCAGGAGCGCGAGCGCGCCATACCGACGGCGCGTTCGCTGTTGCCACGTGCGCTCGAAATCGGTGGCGGTCCGCCCGAACGCCTGACGCACGGCCACCTCGAACGAGCCACTCGCGGTCCACGCCGTGAAGAAGTTGCGCAGCCCATTGGCGGGGTCGAGCGTCATCAGATCGGCGACGGCGCGGTGGGCCAGCGCGTAAGCCAGCTCGGCATCCCCCGCCCCGCGGTAGAACATCTGCTCCAGCGCCTCGAGCGACGGGGTGCCGCGCACCGCCAGCCCGATGCTCGTGGCGAGGGCATCCTCGCGGTCCCACTCGCCCGCGGCGACGCTGGCGTATCCCTCATCGAACCAGCGGGGCGGCAGGTCCCCGAGCGCTTCGGCGAGTGCCAGATGCGCGAGTTCGTGACGCAGCGTGACGGTGGGCGAGCCCGCGTCGCTGCCGGCCCGCTGCCCCTGCATCACGATGCGCTGGCGCGTCGGAAAGGC
>JALOPN010000287.1 GCA_025453875.1 Gemmatimonadaceae bacterium
GGCGCCGCTCATCCCGTATCACCCGGCGTATCATCCCTTCGCGTGGCGCGGGTGGACCGACTTCGGCGTCGGTTCCCTCGGCGACATGGGCGCCCATCTCGTCGATCAGGCCTATTGGGCCCTCAACCTCACGCAGCCGACGGGTATTGCGGCCTCGAGCTCGCCGTGGGGTGGCCCGGCGGACAATCCCGCGACGTATCCGCTCGCCACGCAAGTCGAATACGACTTCCCCGCGGTGGGCTCGCGCGGCCCCGTCCGACTCTACTGGTACGACGGTGGCCTCATGCCGCCGCGCCCACCGTTCATGCCCGACGACAAGGCCCTTCCGCTTGGCGACGGTGGTGGTGGCGTCTTCATCGGGACACGCGGCGTGCTGCACTACGAAACGTACGGTCGCAATCCCACGGTGTATCCGGAGAGTCTCGCGGGCGAAGTGGCCGCGATCGCGCCGTCGTTGCCGCGCATTGCGACGTCGCACGAAGGGAACTGGGCGGCCGCGTGCAAGGGCGAAGCCGAAGCAAGCTGCCCCTTCTCCTACGCCGCGCCGCTCAACGAGACGATGCTGCTCGGTATGGCCGCGCTGCGCCTCGGCAAGGGCCGCAAGGCGCTCTATGACGCCGAGCGCATGATGTTCACGAGCCACCCCGAGCTCAACCGCTTCCTGACCCGCGAGTATCGGAGCGGCTGGTCGCTCTGACGCGTCCGACCGCAGCGGACCGTGTCTCTCCCGAGGCCGGTCCGCTGCGTAATTTGCGGGGTTCGCATCACTCCTCCCTGCACTCTCGGGCGATGATCCCCCAACTTCCCAAGCGCGCCGCGCTCGTCGGCGTCGCCCTTCTTCTGGCGCCGTTGGTTGCGCCACAGGCGCAAGCCCGACGCACCGCCGCGCCCGCGACGACGCGCGATTCCAGCGCCAGCGATTCGTCGGCGCGTCTCCCGCTCGACGGCTTGCGCTTCCGCCAGCTTGGTCCGGGCAGCACGTCGGGCCGCATCAGCGATGTGGTCGTGCACCCGCGCAAGCCGGCCACGTGGTATGTCGCGACGGCCTCCGGCGGACTGTGGAAGACGGAGAACGCCGGCACCACGTTCGCGCCCATCTTCGATCAGCAAGGCTCGTTCTCGATTGGCGCGCTGGCCCTTGATGCGCGCAATCCCAATGTGCTCTGGGTCGGCACGGGCGAGAACAACTCGCTGCGATCCGTGGCGTACGGCGACGGCGTGTACAAGTCGCTCGACGGAGGACGCACGTTCACGAACGTAGGGCTGCCGAAGAGCGAACACATCGGGCGCATCGTCATCGATCCGCGCAACAGCGACGTGGTGTACGTCGCGGCGATCGGTCCGCTCTGGTCGGGCGGTGGTGATCGTGGCTTGTACAAGACGAGCGACGGTGGTCGCACGTGGAACCGCGTGCTCGGCGGCGGCGAGTGGGTGGGCGTGAACGACGTGCAGCTCGATCCGCGCAATCCGGATGTGCTGCTGGCCAGCACCTTTCAGCGCCAGCGTCGCGTGTGGGGACAGATCCACGGCGGGCCTGAGTCGGCGATTCATCGCTCCACCGACGGCGGCGCGACGTGGACACGCGTGCGCACGGGGCTGCCGAGTGGCGACCTCGGACGCATCGGACTCGCGGTGTCGCCGGCCGATCCCGACTACGTGTACGCCGTGATCGAAGCATCGGGCACGAGCGCGGGCTTCTATCGCAGCACCGACGTGGGCGCGAGCTGGACACGCATGTCGGAAGAAGTGGGGCTGGGGCTCTTCTACCAGGAGCTCTTTCCCGATCCGATCGATCGTGATCGGGTGTATCAGGTAGAGGTGAACACGTCGGTCACCGAAGATGGTGGCCGCACGTGGACGCGCGTGGGCGGCACGGGGCAGCACGTCGATCATCACGCCGTGTGGATTGATCCGCGCGATACGGAGCATCTGCTCATCGGCACCGACGGCGGCCTGTACGAATCGTTCGATCGTGGCGCAAACTGGCGTTGGTTTGCCAACCTGCCGCTGACGCAGTTCTACACGGTTGCGCTCGACAACGCGTCGCCGTTCTACAACGTGTGTGGTGGCACGCAGGACAACAACACGGTGTGCGGCCCATCGCAGAACGCGAAGAGCACGGGCATCGAGAACAGCGATTGGCGCACGATCGTGGGCGGCGACGGTTTCCGCGTGCAGATCGATCCGACCGATCCGAACATCGTGTACGGCGAATCGCAGAACGGCGGCATGGTGCGGCACGACCGGCGCACCGGCGAGAACATCCCGATCCGTCCGCAGCCGGAGCCCGGCGAGGATCCGTCGCGCTGGTACTGGGACACGCCCATGCTCATCTCGCCGCACGCGCCGCAGCGACTCTACGTAGGTTCGCAGCGACTCTGGCGCAGCGATGATCGCGGGGACACGTGGCGCGCCGTGAGCGGCGATCTCACGCGGGCGATCGATCGCAATCAGCTCAAGATGATGGGACGCGTCTGGGGCTCGGAAGCGATTGCCAAGTGGGCCTCGACCTCGTTCTACGGCACGATCATCGCCATCAGCGAGTCGCCCAAGCAGGAAGGGCTGCTGTATGTCGGCACCGACGACGGCCTCGTGCAGGTGAGTGAGGATGGCGGCGCGACGTGGCGTGCCAGCGCGCGCTTTCCCGGCGTGCCCGACACCACGTATGTGCAGCGCGTCTTCGCCTCGCAGCACGATGCGAACGTGGCCTACGCCGTGTTCAACAATCATCGCTCGGGTGACTTTGCACCGTACATCGTGAAGACCACCGATCGCGGGCGGACGTGGGTGAACGTCACGGGCAACCTCCCGGCGCGCGGTTCGGTGTACGGGTTCGCCGAAGACCCGAAGGAGCCGCGTCTGCTCTTTGCCGGCACCGAGTTCGCGATGTACGTGAGTGTGGACGGTGGCGCGCGATGGACGCGACTGCGCGGCGGTCTGCCCACCATCCAGATGCGCGACCTCGCGATTCACGCGCGCGATGATGATCTCGTCGTGGCCACGTTCGGTCGTGGCTTCTGG
>JALOPN010000288.1 GCA_025453875.1 Gemmatimonadaceae bacterium
CTGCAACGGGCCTGATCACCCTCTCGCCCTTTGCCGCCATCGCCGCCGCCGCCGCCCTGCTCGCCCTCGGCTTCCTCGCCGCCCGCGTCCTCGGCTAACTCACTCCGTCGCCACAGTAGCTGCAGTTGCTCCAGTAGCTGCCGCGCCCCGCGCGCCGCTGCTGTACCACAACGCCCCGTGGATTCACTCGAATCCACGGGGCGCTCTGTTCGCTGTCCGACCCACAAGCGAGCCCCGATGGCTCGTGTGTGGCGCCTCGACGGTCGTGCGCGGCGGCGGGCGTCCCGCGCGCCGCGTGTCTGCCGCGAAGCGGCAGTTGACGCGGCACACGGGATGCCCGCCGCCGCGCCCACACCATCACATGTGCAACACCCGACCAATCGCCGCGAGCGCCGCCTCCTTGGTGACTTCGGAGAGCGTCGGATGGCTGCCGCGGTACTCCATGGCGAGCACCACTTCGCTGAGCAGATCGCCAACGTTCGGCCCGATCATGTGGCAGCCGAGAATCTCGTCGCTCTCCGCATCGACCACGAACTTCACGAGGCCGTTCGTCTCGCCCATCGTGCGCGCACGACCGTTCGCGCTGAACGGAAACTTGCCGACGCGATACGCGCGGCCACTCGCCTTCACTTCGCCTTCGGTGAGTCCGACGGTCGCAATCTCCGGCCACGTGTACACGACGCCCGGCATCGTGTGGTGGTGCATGTGCACCGGCTTGCCCGCGATCACCTCGGCCGCAATCACCCCTTCTTCTTCGGCCTTGTGCGCGAGCAGCTTGCCCCCCGTCACGTCGCCAATGGCGAAGACGTTGGGAAGGTTCGTGCGCTGCTGATCGTCCACGAGCACTTCACCGCGCGCGCCGAGGGCGAGACCGAGCGCCGCCGCATCGACCCCACGCAGCGCCGGCTTGCGCCCCACCGACACAAGCACGCGGTCGGCGTCGAGTGAGAAGGTTCGGTCACCCGTGGCGCATTGCAGCGTGACGCCATCGGCGCGCACGTCCGCGCCCGTCACCTTTGTACCGACGTGAATCTCGAGTCCCTGCTTGCGGAAGATCTTGTCGGCTTCGCGCGTGATGTCGTCATCATTGCCGGGGAGAATCGTGGGCGCGAACTCCACGACGGTGACCTTCGCTCCCAGACGACGCCACACGCTTCCCAGCTCGAGTCCGATCACGCCGCCACCGATCACGATCAGGTGCTGCGGCACTGCCTCGAGCGCGAGCGCCCCCACGTTGGAGAGCACGCGCGTCTCGTCGAACGGGAGGAACGGCAGCTGCACCGGCACGGAGCCGGTGGCGAGAATGAGATGCGTGCCGTGCAGCGTGCTGACGCTGCCGTCTTCGGCTTGCACGTCGACGAGGTTGCCGGGACGCACCGTGCCGAAGCCGCGCGCCCACGTGACCTTGTTCTTGCGGAACAAAAACTCGACGCCCTTGGTGTTCTGCGCGACGACCTCGGTCTTGCGCGCCATCATGGTGGCGAGATCGAGGCGCACGCCGTCGACGGCAATGCCGTGTTCGGCCGCGTGCAGGCGCAGCCACTCGTAGTGCTCCGACGAACTCAGGAGCGCCTTGGACGGAATGCAGCCGACGTTCACGCAGGTGCCGCCGAGCGTGCGGTCGGCTTCGACACACGCGACGGAGAAGCCAAGCTGGGCCGCACGGATGGCCGCGACGTAGCCGCCGGGACCGCCGCCGAGCACGACGACATCGAAGGTCTGGGGAGTAGTCATGCCGCGTAAGCTAACGCGCGGCACACGGGGCGCGGTGCGGCGTCACAGCGCGGGTGCGGTGGTGTCACACGATGGCGACGCCGGTACAGAGGGGCTGGCGCGTGGCGTGACGCGCATTACGTTCGAGCGTCATCAGGATGACGACGGCGTGAGCCGTTCGCCCCTCCGCCGACCACGAAGCCCGTCTTCGAACGGTACGTCAGTAGGCGGCTACGATGCCCTGCCCGGGAAACCGGGCAGGGCGTCGTCACATCCGGGCGTCAGTACAGCAGCATCTGTGCGGGGTCTTCCATCAGTTCCTTGACGCGCACGAGGAACAGCACGGCCTGCTGCCCGTCGATGATGCGGTGGTCGTACGACAGCGCGACGTACATCATGGGCCGGATGACGACCTGACCGTTCACCGCGACCGGGCGATCCTGGATCTTGTGCAGGCCAAGGATGCCCACCTGTGGGTAGTTGATGATCGGCGTCGACACCAGGGAGCCGAACACGCCGCCGTTCGTGATGGTGAACGTGCCGCCGGTGAGATCATCCATCGTGAGCTTGCCATCGCGCGCCTTCTTGGCGACGGCGTTGATGTCCTGTCCGATCTGAATCAGCGAGCGCGCGTGCGTGTCCTTGATGTTCGGGACCACCAGGCCGGCGTCGCTGGCCACGGCAATGCCGAGGTTCACGTAGTGGTGATAGACGATGGAGTCCCCGTCGATCAGCGCGTTCACCGTCGGGTAGGCCTCGAGCGCGAGGCACGCCGCCTTGGCGAAGAACGGCATGAACGAAAGGCGGAGCCCCTGCTCCTTCTCCACGCGCTCGCGCACGCGCTCACGGAGCGCGGTCACGGCGGTCATGTCGATCTCGTTGAACGTCGTGAGATGCGCCGTGTTGTGCTGCGACGCGAGCAGGTTCTCGGCGATGCGCTTGCGGCGCGTCGACATCTTCTCGCGCGTTTCGCGCGGGCCGGCGCTCGCGGCCGCCACGGCGGGCGCCGGTGTCTTCGGGGCGGCAGGCGCCGGTGCGGGGGTCGCGGCTCCCTTCGCTGCGTCGAGCACATCGGCCTTCGCGATCACGCCGCCGCGGCCGGTGCCGGCGACTGACGCGAGATCGGTGCCCTGTTCCGCGGCCAGTCGACGCGCGGCCGGCGACGCTTTCGGGTCGGTCGCAGCCGGCGCCGCCGCCGGCGGTGCCGACGCAGCGGGGGCCGCGGCCGGCGCGGGGGGCGTGCTGGCCGCAGACGCACCGGCGGCCACTTCACCCAACACGTCGCCCACGTTCACCACATCCCCTTCGGCACGCAGCTGCGAGGACAGCACGCCCGACTCGAGCGCCGGGACTTCGACCGTGATCTTGTCGGTCTCGAGTTCGACGAGCGTCTCGCCGGCGTTGACGGGATCGCCGACCGCCTTGCGCCAGCGGGAAACGGTGGCCTCGACGATCGATTCGCCGAGTGGAGGAACGAGGAAGGACGCCATGTCGCAGACGGGATGAGTGGAGAACGGGGGAATGTCGGAATATAGGCGCGGGGCCGGATGCGGCAGGGGCCTTCGCGGCCTGC
>JALOPN010000289.1 GCA_025453875.1 Gemmatimonadaceae bacterium
CAGTCGTGGCGTCAGCTTCGCGACCACCTCTCGCGGCATTGCGGGATTCGAGGCTTACGCGCGGCATCGCGCTGCGCGCGTCCTGGTTGGGGATCCGCCAGTTTCTCCTCGCCGGTCCATTGCGATCGGTCACGATGCGACCCC
Organism: Gemmatimonadaceae bacterium; assembly: GCA_025453875.1. Taxonomy (GTDB): domain Bacteria; phylum Gemmatimonadota; class Gemmatimonadetes; order Gemmatimonadales; family Gemmatimonadaceae; genus JAABRT01. Next base: position 145 of record JALOPN010000289.1, read on the forward strand.
TCGTCCTCCTGAGTTGCCGCAGATCCCGAACGTTTTCTTCGGTGATGGGCCGCCCGGAGCGGGCCAGGAGCTTGGTCCGGAACGGCGCAGGCCGCCATCGGGACGCAGTCCAGGGGGCATCGCCTCAGGGATCGTCCATCAGGCGCCGTCCGCGCTGGCGCAGACGGCTCTGATGCACTTATGCTTGGGGTGGATCTGTTGCGCCGATCGCAACGTCGTGCGTCGTGGCCTCGGATGAGGGCCACGTGACATCTTTCGAGGATTGGCATGCGCGATACATGCACGCTTGGGTGTCATGAGGTTGGCTGTCCGTGAAGTCCATTCTCCCCGACGTCCTGACGCCAGCCCGCGCCAGCGGTCGCCTGCAGTGCTGAGCCTGTCGCGCCAGGCCCGGATCGCCGAAGGCCACCGACTTTACGTGGTCGGTGACATCCACGGACGGTTCGATCTGCTGACCCGTCTTGTCGAACGCATCGACGCCGACATGGCGCAGGCGCCGGCGGCGGTCGCCACGGAAATCTACCTTGGCGACTACGTGGATCGGGGGCCGGCGAGCGCGCAGGTGCTGCGCCTGCTGATCGAACGCCAGCGCGTGCGAAACATGGTCTGCCTCGTCGGCAATCATGAAGTCTACATGATGGAGGCGTTGCGGAACCGGGCGGCTTTCGAGAGCTGGCTTCCGCTTGGCGCGCGTGAAACCCTGAAGTCCTTCGGGGTCCAGCCACCCTCGTTGCAGTCCGTCGACAGCGCCTTCCGGGCCTTCGGGCAGGCCATCGGCGAGGCGGAGCGGAGATTTCTGAACGAGCTGCTGCCGCTCCACCGGGTGGGCGACTATCTGTTCGTCCATGCCGGGGTGAAGCCGGGGGTGCCTTTGGCCCAGCAGCAGCTGACGGACCTGACCACCATCCGCAAACCATTCTTCAACGCGGCTCGTCCCTTTGGTCTGATCGTGGTGCATGGGCATACGCCCGTCGCCAAGGTCGAGACGCACGCAGCGCGGATCAATGTCGACACGGGCGCCTACATGACGGGCAATCTGTCCTGTCTCGTGATCGAGCCGGACAGATTGCGCCTGCTCTGATCGGCGCACGCTCGCGGAACCATCGCCCGGCAGCGCCAATGCGCGCACCCCTCACGTCAACGACGTGAACCCCACCAGCGTGTTGCCGCCGCCGTCCACCACGGTGTTGCCGTTGGCGGCGATGGCGTTGGGCTGGCTGCCAGCCTCGCGGATGAAGGTACATCCCGTCACGGTCAGGGTCACGCCCGCGCCGCTCGCCAGTTCCGCCGCCCGGCCCGATCCGCTGGCGGCCGTGACGCGGATGGTGCGGCCGGTCAGGCTGAGCGCGCCGCCCGTGCCGCCCTGGTTCAGCATCGTCACGTCGATGGCGTTGCCGCGATCCGAGCCGCCGGTGACGGTGACGTTCGAGCCGCCCTCGTTGCGGATGCCGCCGACCGCATTGGCGATGGTCACGAGGTTCTCGCACGCGCCGGTTGACGCACCGTGCCAGCTCGCGCCGTCGCCCGCGCCGCTGATGCCCGTGCCGTTGAACGCAGCGAGGTTGTCGGTTCCGAGGATCGACCACGCCCCCGCCACCGATGGCGCGAAGCCGTCATTGGCGTTGCCGATGGCGTGGCAGTCCCGCGCGACGCCGTTGGGGCCGAAGGGGCGCACGCCGAAGCCGCCATGATAACGAATGTCGAGCCCCTCCAGCGTGACCCAAGGGGCGGTGCTCTGAACGGTGACGCCGATTGCGCCGCTCTCGATCACCACGAACTCCGCTCCGTTGGGCGAGAGCACGCCGTCGGTTCGGATGGTCAGCACGCCCGTCGCCCACTGGAAGGACCAGTCGTTGCTGGTGGCCTGATTGGCCAGCCGGCGGAAGTCTGAGGGCTGCGTCGGCACATGCGCCGCCCCGTTGGGGCAGTGCAGCACCACCAGCGGCGCGGTTGCCGTGGATCGTGTCCACAGGCCCCCGCCAGCGTCGGTCCAGCCCGAGGTGATGGGAGAGTTACCCCAGATGCGGGCGCGGCCCGTCCCGTAGCTGCCGATGGTGATCGGCGCGCCGCTCTGTCCGGCGAGCGTGATCGTGCCGAGCCCGCCGAAGGTGTCGCCGCCGCGCAGGCGGATGCTGCCGCCGGGCCGGATCGGCCGGGCGATTGCAGCGGCGGCGTTAAGCATGGGCGCTGCGCTCGACCAGCCGGGGTTCGTGTCGGAGCCGTTGGCGGCCACGAAATAGCTCTGGCTGCGGAAGGCCGACAGGAACGCCGTGGCGGACGCCACCTCGGCCGGGGTCAACGCAATGGTGTAGAGCAGCACCTCGCCTAACTGCGAGAGGGCATAGGCTGTGCCGGTACGGCCGATCACGTCGAGCGTGGTGACACCGTTGGCGAGCGCCGTCGCCGTCCCCGCCACGCCGTTGAGATAGGCGGTCCCGGTCTGCGCCACGGCGTCATAGACGAAAGCGACGATGGCCATCTCGTTCGGCACGACAGCGCCAGCGGCGAACGGCACGGTGACTTCGGTTGGCCCGCCGATGCGGGCCTGCACGGAGGTGCCCACAGACGCGACGCGGATGCGGTGCGTGCTCGATGCGGCCTGTCCGAGGATCACGCCATCGACGCTGGCCTGCGAGCCGGGGCTGTAGGCGCAGACCAGCGTGAACGACTGGTTGGTCGAGAAGGCCGGGATGCTGAGATGCTCCAGCCGCGCCTTGTCGAAGCGCATCACGGTCGTGCCGTTGGGGCCAAGGCCGGCGAGCGCATCGGGCTTGGCCGCCGCCGCGCCGCCCAGCGCCTGCCGCGTGGTGCCATAGGCCCCTGCCAGCGAAACGATGCCGTCAGCGTCGGACACCGCGTCGGCCGGCCTCCACGCGCCCCACAGGTTGGCGGCCTGCACGGGGAGAGCGGGAGGGGCAAGGGCGGCTGCATTCCTGCGTAAGTTGCGGCCGACGCCAATGTGAAGACCGATCTGCGTCATCAGAAATAGCCTCGCAAACCGGTCGCCGTGGTGCCCGTGGCCAACACGCGGCGGATGCGC
>JALOPN010000290.1 GCA_025453875.1 Gemmatimonadaceae bacterium
GCGCAGTACGGCGACGGATGTGTCGAGCACAGTCGCGCTCGCCGCGATCTCGGTAACGGGTTCGCGCTGCAGCCCGACCGCCTGCAGCGCAAACGCCGCCGGCGGCCCCCCCACCGTGAGCGAGGCAATCCCGAGCGGCCGCACCCCGATAATCGGCCGACAGCGCACCACGAGCCGCGCGCGGGCCGCGCCACGCGAGACATCCACCCGTCCGTCGCCGGCGCGCGTGCAGTGCACAGTGCCATCGGCTGACAACGTGAACGGCGCCTCGCCCACCAGTTGCCAATACGCATCACGCACGCGGGCACCGCGACCGCTGGCGTCTTCGGCACGCGGCGTGAGGCGCGTGGGATCGGGCGAGTGTACCACCAGGGTATCGCCGAATGCTCCAGTGAGACGCGCTGGTGCGCGATCGGCGCACGCGACCGTGGCAATCAGCGACAGCAGCGTGAGCGACACGCGACCGGCCGCGAGCCGAACACGCGCCGCACACGCCGTGCTCAACGAACGTGCTTCTCCCCGCGTCACTGTGCGAGAACGCATCTGGCCTCCGCCCGGGTCTCCAACGTGCGCCTGCCGCGCCATCCTAGCGGTGCGATCGTGATGGGGCCACGCGGAGAACGTTGCGCTGTACGATCACGCGCGCGACGTTGCATCGTCCGTGCCCGACTCCCCTGCCCACTCGCCCGTGTCCCACCCGCTCCCCCCACCACCTCGCCCGATCGGACGCGTCGCGGCACGTGCCGGATCGCGCGCGTCCGGCGCACCGCCGAGCCTGCGGCGCACGCTCAGCCGCGTGGCCTTTCACGGGCATCTGTGGCTCGGGGTGCTCTCGACCGTGGCGCTGCTCGTCATCGCGATCACCGGCATTCTGCTCAACCACAAGCGAGGCCTCGGCCTCATGCCCGAGGTCGAGCACACGCCGAGCGGCGCGTTCACCGAGAGCGTCTCGCTCGAGCAGCTCGCGCGCGCGGCACTCGAGGCGGTCCCGCAGGCGGCACGCAAGGATTGGCAGCCCGGACAGCCCGTGGATGTGGGACTCATCGACCGCATGGACGCGCGCCCGCGCAACGGCTTCGTGAAGGTCCGCCTGCGCGACGCCGCGTCCACCGAGGTCACCGTTGATCTGCACACCGGTCGCGTGCTGCACGTGGGTGAACGCGGCGACGTGTTCTTCGAGAAGCTGCACTCGGGAGAGATCTTCGGCGGACAGCCCTACGTCCTGCTCTCCGACGTCGCCGCCATCGCCCTCGTGATCACGCTCATCACGGGCTACTGGCTCTGGCTCGCGCCGAAGATGTCGCGTGCTCCCTCGGGCGGCGGAGATGGCGCATGACCCTCGGCGCGTTCGTGCTCATCGTTGGCGTGTACGTGATGCCGCTCGTGTTGCTCGCGTGGGGACACGGCCTGCGTCGCCGGTCACCACGTCTGCAGCGCGCGTTCTGGGGCGCGATTGGCGGACACCTCGTGGCCATGCTGCTCGCGCTCGGGGCCGCGCTCTACAGCCCGATCGTGTGGACCGGTGATGAATCCGTGCGCGGCTTCCTCGGGTTGTGGACGCTGCTGCTGCTGCCACTCGCCGGGGCCGCGGTCGGCGCCGCGACGGCGCGGCGCAGCGCGGCCTCGTGACGTACCCCGCCGCAGACCCGAGGCGGACGCTGTTCGCCTAGTAGCCGACCGATCGCAGGTACCGCGCATTCGCGCGCGCACTCGCGAGCGGATCGGGCGAGCCCTCCTGCTCGACGAACGCGGGCTTGCCGGTAAAGTCGCCCACCTCGCGCACGAAGCGCGCAAAGTCGAAGATCCCCTGCCCCAGATCGCAGTCCCGCGTGCGATCGGCGATCACGTCCTTGAGGTGGAACGACCAGTAGCGGGCCTTGTGGCGTGCCAGGTATGCGAACGGATCGCCGCCGCCCATGAGCATGTTGCCGGTATCGAGTTGCATCCGCACCACCGCCGCGTCGGTGCGCTCGAGGAAGACGTCGTACGGAATGACGCCGTCGATCGCCTTGTGGTGATTGGGCTCGTTGTGCAGCGCGAGCCACAGGCCGGCGGCGCGCGCTTCGGCGCCGGCGCGATTGAAGTGATCGGCCCAGCGCTTCCACGCGTCGATCGACGTGTTGGTCTCTGCAGGCAGTGAGGGCACGATGAGGAATTGCTGACCGATTTCGTGCGCCATCGCGAGGGATCTGGGCCACTCCGTGAGCAGCGCCTCGGGCGCGAGGTGACACGCGGGCGCCTTGAGCCCGTTGGCATCGAGGGCGGCGCGCACCTGCGCGGCCGTGCGTCCGAAGTTGCCGAACGACCAGAGCAGCTCGACCTCGTCATAGCCCATGGCGCGCACCTGCGCGAGCGTCCCCTCGGGATCGGCCCGCATGGCGGTGCGCACGGAGTACAGCTCAAGACCGAGCGGGAACGCCCGCGGCGCAGCAGCGAGCGCCGAGGGGACCGTGGCGGTCGCCGCTGCCGCGGCGAGTGTGTGCAGGAAGTCGCGACGCAGCATGGCGCGGGGGAGTTGTGGTGAGGGGATGCGGTGAAGCATCGCGTGCCGACCCATAACTCGCCAGTTCGCGAGCGACCGGTAGATTCTTCGCGCACACGCTCCCCGCCTCGTCTCACCTCTCGCCACCGAGTTCTCGTGCTGGATGCCCTGCGCGCCGCGCTCGCGGACCGCTACGAGTTGCAGTCCGAGTTGGGAGCGGGCGGCATGGCCACCGTGTGGCTCGCCCGGGATCTGCGGCACGATCGTGCGGTCGCGATCAAGGTGCTCCACCCCGATCTGGCGGCCGTGATCGGCCCCGAGCGCTTCTTGCGCGAGATCCGGCTCACGGCGTCGTTGCAGCATCCCAATGTGCTGCCGCTGTTCGATTCGGGCGCGGCCGACGGGCTCCTCTACTACGTGATGCCGTTCGTGGATGGCCCCACGCTGCGCGGTCGCCTCGCGCGGGAGCGTGTCCTGCCGGTGGAGGATGCCCTGCAGATCGCCCGTGATCTCTCGGCCGCCCTGCAGTACGCGCACACCCGAGGCATCGTGCACCGCGACGTGAAGCCGGAGAACGTGCTGCTGCAGGACGGGCGCCCCCTGCTGGCCGACTTCGGGATCGCGCTCGCGATGGAGCAGGCGAGCGGCGCACGCATGACGCAGTCCGGGCTCTCGCTGGGTACCCCGCAGTACATGGCCCCGGAGCAGGCGATGGGCGAGCGCGATATCGACGCGCGCGCCGATGTCTTCGCCCTCGGCGCCGTGACGTACGAAATGCTGACCGGGGAGCCCCCCTTCACCGGCGCGACCGCGCAGGCGGTGATGGCGCGCATGCTCACCGTCGATCCAGCGCCCATCGTCGAGACGCGTTCCGTCGTCTCGCCGGCGATCGACGACGCGGTTCGCCGCGCGCTGCGGCGACTGCCGGCGGACCGCTATCAGTCGATGAGCGCCTTCACGCAGGCGATCGA
>JALOPN010000291.1 GCA_025453875.1 Gemmatimonadaceae bacterium
CGCACGTCGTGCACACTCTTGCTCACGCCACGCGGCGTGATGCCGTGCTCGGTGTTGAAGTCGCGCTGAATCTGTCGGCGGCGATCGGTCTCCTCGATCGCACGCTGCATGGATCCGGTAACCCGATCGGCGTAGAGAATCGCCCGCCCGTTCACGTTGCGCGCCGCTCGACCAATGGTCTGCACGAGCGAACGATCACTGCGCAGGAACCCCTCCTGATCGGCGTCGAGCACCGCCACGAGCGACACCTCGGGCATGTCGAGTCCTTCGCGCAGCAGGTTGATGCCCACGAGCACATCGAAATCGCCGAGCCGCAACCCACGCACGATCTCCATGCGCTCGATCGCGTCGATGTCGGAGTGCATGTAGCGAACGCGCACGCCCATCTGCTGCAAATAGTCGGTGAGATCCTCCGCCATGCGTTTCGTGAGCACCGTGACGAGCACGCGCTCATCGCGCCGCTCGCGCTGGCGAATCTCGTGCAGCAGATCGTCAACCTGCCCCTTGACCGGGCGCACCTCGATCTCGGGATCGAGCAGCCCCGTGGGTCGGATGACCTGCTCCACCACCACACCTTCGGAGAGCTCCAGTTCGAGCTCGCCGGGCGTGGCCGACACATTGATCAGTCGCGGCACCAGCTGCATGAACTCGTCGAAGACGAGCGGTCGATTGTCGAGCGCACTCGGCAGTCGGAACCCGTACTCCACGAGGGTCAGCTTGCGCGCGCGGTCGCCGTTGTACATGCCCCGGATCTGCGGCAACGTGACATGCGACTCGTCGACCACGACGAGGAAGTCGTCGGGGAAGTAGTCGAAGAGACACGCCGGACGCTCGCCCGCCACACGCCCGGCCAGATGACGCGAGTAGTTCTCGATGCCGGCGCACGTGCCCACCTCGAGCATCATCTCGATGTCGAACATCGTGCGCTGCTCGAGGCGCTGCGCTTCGAGCAGCTTGCCGGCCATGCGCAGCTCGGCGAGGCGACTCGAGAGTTCGTCGCGAATGGCACCAACGGCGCGCTCAAGGGTGGGGCGCGTCGTGATGAAGTGCTTCGCCGGGTAGATGGCCGTGCGTTCGAGCACCGCAATCGTGTCGCCGGTGAGCGGGTCGATCTTGCTGATCCGTTCGATCTCGTCACCCCACAACTCGAGCCGGACCCCCTGCTCTTCGTAGGCGGGGAGGATCTCGACCGTGTCACCGCGCACGCGGAACGTGCCACGCTCGAAGCTCGCGTCGTTGCGCGTGTACTGAATGCCCACGAGGGCGCGCAGGATATCGTCGCGGCTCCGCTGCTCACCCCGGCGCAGCGAGACCATGCGCTCACGATACGAGACCGGGTCGCCGAGGCCGTAGATCGCGCTCACGGTGGAGACGATCACGACGTCCTCGCGCTCCATCAGGCTCGACGTGGCGCGCAGGCGCAGCCGATCGATGTCCTCGTTGATGGACGCGTCCTTCTCGATGTACGTGTCGCTGGTGGGGACGTACGCTTCCGGCTGGTAGTAGTCGTAGTACGACACGAAGTACTCGACCGCGTTCTGCGGGAAGAAGCCCTTGAGCTCCCCGTACAGCTGCGCCGCCAGCGTCTTGTTGTGCGACAGCACGAGCACCGGACGACGCCAGGCGGCGATCACGTTCGCGATCGTCATCGTCTTTCCGGACCCCGTGACGCCGAGCAGGGTCTGGCAGCGGTCGCCCCGGTCGAGACCGGCCACGAGCTCTCGAATCGCGCGCGGCTGATCGCCGGCGGGGGCGTACGGCGCCTGCAGGCGATAGCCGTCGGCGGCGGAGGTTTCGAGCGACACGACGTCCATGATCCGAAAATCTACCGAAGACTGACCTGAGACGCGACTCTCATTGTAACGATAGAGCCCCGGGAATAGGACTGGCGAGTCCGAACCGTAAAGCTCGTACCGAAACGGACGACACTGCTCCAAGGCCGCGTCCCCATCGCGCCGCTTGACCCATCTCCAACTCGAGCCGCTCCCATGCCGTTTCCGTTCCGATCGACATCGCGCGCCGTCGCACTCCGTCCGGTCACGCCCGGGCGCATCCGCCTCGACGATCCCGCGACCCGAGATCGCGTCGCCTTCCTCGGCTTGACCGAAGACGATCTTGGCGTCGTGCAGGCCTGGCAGACGGAGTGCATGGCCGCATCGCCCGCCATGGTGGATGCCTTCTACAACAAGATCATGGCGCATCGCGACACGCGCGCCATCATCAACGAGCACACGACCGTCGAGCGGCAGCGCCCCATGATCACGCGCTACCTCGAGAGCATGCTCACGGGGACCGTCGACGAGGGCTACATCGGCTATCGGCGCAAGGTCGGCGAGATTCATGATCGCATCGACCTCGACTCGAACTGGTTCGTGGCGATGTACGAGGTCATTCGCGAGCACATGCTCGAGGCGGTCCGCGCCTCCGGCGCGCCAGCCGAAGAACGGGAGCGCTTCGCCCGCGCCTTCGGGCGCGTGTTGCAACTCGACATCGCCGTCGTGATCACGGCGCTCACCACGTCGCGGCAGGGCCGCGTGAACGCCGCGTACGCCGAGTCGATGGCGTTCCTCGATGCCGTGGGCGGGGCGCTCGATCGCCTCTCGGCACGCGACCTGACCGCGCAGGTGCACGGCGCGTTCGGCCCGCGCTATCAGCGCATTGCGGACGCCTTCAATCAGGCCATCGACTCGTTGCGCGACGCGATGGCCGAAGTGGGGCAATCGGCCGAGCAGGTCGGCAGCGCCTCCGGCCAGATTTCCGACGCGTCCGAGCTCATCGCCGAAGGAGCCTCGCGGCAGGCCGCGTCGCTCGAGGAGATCTCGGCGGCCATCACCGACCTGAGCGCACACGCCGACGACGGTGCACGTCGCGCCGACACCGCACGCAAGATTGCCGAGGAGGCCGGCACGGTCACCGCCGAAGGCACGACGGGGATGGCGTCGCTCACGAACGTCCTCGCCGA
>JALOPN010000292.1 GCA_025453875.1 Gemmatimonadaceae bacterium
TCGAGCATGGCGTCCATGTAGACGTCCTTCGCGTCGCGCGGTTCGGCGCTGGTCGCGTTGGCGTCCATCATGTCAGTGAGGAGCTGCTGGTCGAGCGAACCCCAGTTCACCCCGATGCGTACCGGCTTGCCGTGATCGATGGCAGCCTGGACGATGGTGGTGAAGTTGGTGTCGCGGTGCTTCGTGCCGACGTTGCCGGGGTTGATGCGGTACTTGTCGAGCGCGGCGGCGGCCTGCGGATACTTCGTGAGCAGCAGGTGGCCGTTGTAGTGGAAGTCGCCGATGAGCGGCACATCGAGACCGCGATCATCGAGGCGCTGCCGGATTTCGGGGACGGCCTGCGCGGCCTCGTCGTTGTTGACCGTGATGCGGACCTTCTGCGACCCCGCCTCGAAGAGCGCGGCGACCTGATCGGCGGTCGCGGCGGCGTCGGCGGTGTCGGTATTGGTCATGGACTGCACGACCACTGGGTGGCCGGAGCCCACGGGCACACCGCGCACGAGCACGGTGGGAGTCTGGCGGCGAGGACGGAACGTCACGATCGAAGCGGTCGGAAGCAGAGGGTTGGTGGAGCCCCCCAAAGGTAGCCGTTCCCGGGGGCGCTTCGCACCCTTCCATGAACGGCGATGGTCCGGTTAGTTGAACGCATGACTGAGCCGACCGATCCCGTGTCCGAACCGCTGGCCCCCGCACCGTCGGTGCCGGGGAGCGGGACCGCCTCGCCGACTGCGTCGGCACCACGCAAGTCACTGGCCCGACGGCACTGGGGCAAGCTGACGCTGCTCGCGCTCATCGGCGCGCCCGCGCTGGGTTTCGCGGTGTGGGTCGCCGTTGGTTCGGCCTTCGTGTACTCGACCGGCGAGCGCGCCGGCTTCGTGCAGAAGATCTCGAAGAAGGGGTGGCTCTGCAAAACGTGGGAAGGCGAGATGGCCATCTCGACCGTCCCCGGGAGCATGCCGCAACTGTGGGCCTTCAGTGTGCGTGACGATTCGATCGCCGCCGCGATCGAGGCCACGAACGGTCAGCGTGTCGTGCTCGAGTACGATGAAAAGCCGTGGCTCCCGACGACGTGCTTCGGCGAGACGAAGTATTTCGTGCGCGGGGTGCGTGGGGTGGGGCCGACTCCGTAAGTTGCGTGGAGTTCGGTGTGTGATTCACAACTTCACATGGAGATGTCACATGAAGCGTATGCGCTTGCTCACGCTCGCCGGCCTCGCCGGTGCACTGGTGATGGCGCCCGCTGCGGCGGACGCGCAGGATGCGAAGAAGGTGTCGTTCGGCGTGATGGGCGGGCTGTCGATGCCCATGGGTGACTTCGGCGATGGGTACGACAGCGGCTTCAACATCACGGGCAGTGTGCACGCGCCGCTGAGCGGCAAGCTGCGGCTGCGCGGCGACATCGGCTACGAGAGCTTCGCGGCCAAGGGGGTGGCGAGCATCGTGGACGGCACGTTCAACGTGCTCTCGTTCGTCGGCAACGTCGTGTTGCCACTCGGTCAGGAAGCGAGCGCGGGCGGGATTCGTCCCTACCTGCTCGGCGGCGCCGGTCTGTATCGTGGCAGCAGCGAGATCGAGTTGCTGGGAGTGTCGCGCTCGACGTCGAGCACCGACCTCGGCATCAACGTGGGCGGCGGCGTGGAGTTCAAGCTCTCCGGCTTCACCACGTTTGCTGAAGCCCGCTTCGTGAACGTGTTCTCCGACGGCAGCTCCAGCTGGGTGCCCATCACGTTCGGCGTGCGCTTCTGAGGCGCGAGTTCGGGAGCGTTCACGGGCGCTGGTGCATTTACCGGACATGTCAGCGGAACGCGCGCCCGTTGTTGTCGTTGGGGCCGGTATTGCCGGCCTGATTGCGGCCATCGAGCTGCATCGCGCGGGACGCGTGGTGCAGCTCGTGGAGGCGGCCCCCGAGCCCGGGGGCCGCGTCCGCACCTCGGTGCGTGACGGGGTGCAGCTCGATCACGGATTCCAGGTGCTGTTCACCGGCTACCCGGTGCTCAATCAGTACCTCGATCACGCGGCCCTCGATCTCAAGCCGTTCCGTCCGGCGGCGCACATTGTGCGCGATCACGGGGTGCACAAGCTGGTGGGCGACGCGATCGCCGATCCGTCGTTGCTGCTGCCGTCGATCACGGGCGGTGCCGTGCCGTGGCGCGATCTGTGGCGGCTGCTGCAACTGCGTTCGGCGGCCACGCGATTGTCCGTCGACGAGTGCTTCGCGCCGCGGTTCCAGCGCGTGTCGACGCGCGAGTTCCTGCGGGCGTGGGGCTTTGCACCGCGCACCATCGACGGGTTCTTCGCCCCCTTCTACGGCGGCATCCTGCTCGATCGCTCGCTCACGACGCGCGCGAGCGTGCTGCTCTTCACGTTCAAGATGCTCGCCGAAGGGCGCACCGCGGTTCCGGCCGCCGGGATGGGGGCGATTGCGTGGCAGCTCGCGGCACAGCTGCCACCAGACAGCACGCACTACGACACGCCGGTGGAGGCGTTGCTCGCGCGCGACGGCCGAGTGGACGGTGTGCGGCTCGCCGATGGCCACACACTGCACGGATCGCACGTCGTGCTCGCCACCGACTTTGTCACGGCGCGCACGCTGGCGTCCACGGTCGGTGTCACGCTCGATGGGCCGACGGCCGCGCTGGGGTGCACCACGGTCACGTACCGTGCCGAACGCGCCGTGTTGCCGGGGCGTGCGCTCTATCTCAACGCACGCTCCGACGCGACGGTGAGTCACGCGATCACGATGACCGAAGTGGCGCCGTCGTACGCGCCATCGGGTACGCACCTCGTGTCGGCCACGGTGCTGGGCGCGGCGGCGGATCTCCCCGATGAGCCGCTCGATCGTGCCGTGCGCTCCGATCTCGCGCGCATGGCCACGCAGTCGGCACCGCTCGCGCTCGAGCGCGTGGCGATCTGGCGCGTGCCACTCTCGCAGTTCGCCCAGCCGGTCGA
>JALOPN010000293.1 GCA_025453875.1 Gemmatimonadaceae bacterium
TTTTTTGTTTTGATTCCCTCTTGAGGAGCACGGCGTATCCAGGATTCCACGAAGCGTCCGCCCCGGGTCAATCGACAGATCCGGATCAGCCCCGTCCGCGTGATCGCGGCCGACGGCAGTCAGTTGGGCATCATGGAAGTCGATGCGGCGCTCGCGCGCGCGGTGGAAGAGGGGCTCGACCTCGTCGAGGTTGCGGCCGCTGCCCGCCCGCCCGTGGTCCGCATCATGGATTACGGCAAGTTCAAGTTCGAATCGGCGAAGCAGGCCCGGTTGGCGAAGAAGAAGCAGCACGTCATTCAGCTCAAGGAGGTCAAGTACCGCCCGGGCATCGACGAGCACGACTTCGCCACCAAGACCCGCAACGCCCGACGCTTCATTCAGGACGGCAACAAGGTCAAGGTCACGCTGATGTTCCGTGGCCGACAGATCACGCACCCGGAGCTCGGGCGCGCGGTTGTGGATCGGGTCGCGGCCGACCTGGCGGATGTCGCCAAGGTCGAAAGTGCCCCGCTCATGGAAGGACGATCCCTCACGATGATTCTCGCGCCGAAGTAAGGCGCAGTTCGTCGATCACCGCGAATCGGTTCGCCGGTTCGCCACCTGCAGCAAGCGAGCGAGCAGCAATGCCGAAAATGAAGACCCACAGCGGCGCCAAGAAGCGCTTCTCCGTGACGGGTTCGGGGAAGGTGCGGCGCCTGAAGGCGTACAAGAGCCACATCCTCACGAAGAAGGATCCCAAGCGCAAGCGTGGCCTGCGTCGTCCCGCCATCGTCGAGACGAACGGCGAAGTGAAGCGGATCAAGCGTCTCATTCTTGCCTGAGGAAACCACCGCATGCCTCGCGTCAAATCCAACGTCGTGCGCCTCAAGCGCAAGAAGCAGGTCCTCAAGGCCGCCCGCGGTGCGTTCGGTGGCCGCAGCAAGCTGTGGAAGGCCGCCAAGGAAACCGTCGAGCGCGGCTGGCGCTACGCGTATCGCGATCGCAAGAATCGCAAGCGCGAGTTCCGTCGCCTCTGGATCGTCCGCATCAATGCGGCCGCCCACCTGAGCGGTCTGAACTACAGCTCGTTCATCAACGGGCTGGCCAAGGCCGGCATCGAGATCGATCGCAAGAACCTCGCGGACATCGCCGTGCGCGATCCGCAGGCCTTTGCCTCGCTCGCCGAGCAGGCACGCGCCGCGCTGCAGTCGCAGGCCGCCTGAGGTCCGATTCGTTGCACGGGCGGCTCCTGCGCGATCTCGCGTAGGGCCGCCCGTTGCCGTCCCCGGCCACGCGGCCGCGCGTTCTCCCTCATTCCTTGGTGCACTCGTGACCGACGTCACCCTTGACGCGTTCCTGGCGGCCTGCCGACAGCTCGCCGAGGACGCGCCCGCGCGCATCGACCGCGCCGCCACGCCGGCGGAGTTCGCCGACGTGCGCACGCAGCTGGTCGGACGCAAGCAGGGACGCCTCGCCGATCTCATGGCGCAGCTCGCCACGTTGCCGCCCGACGCGCGGCGCGAGGCCGGCCGCGCCATCAACGAGGTGAAGGCCGATATCGAGCAGCGGCTCGACGCGCGGGAGGCCGCGGTCGCCGCCGCCGCGCGTGGCGCGCACGCCATCGATCCCTCCATGCCCGCGCGACGGCGCTGGCAGGGATCGCTGCATCCGGTCACCCTCGTCATCGACGAGATCGCCGACATCTTCCGCGAGCTCGGCTTCACCATTGCGCTCGGGCCCGAGGCGGAGACGGAGTTCTACAACTTCACCGCGCTCAACTTCCCGGCCGATCATCCGGCCATGGAGTTGCACGACACGCTCTATCTCGCCAACGACACGCTGCTGCGCACACACACGTCACCGGTCCAGGTGCGCACGCTGCAGCAGTATGCACCGCCGGTGCGCGTGCTCGCGCCCGGCAACGTGTACCGACGCGATTTCTTCGACGCGACCCACGCGCCGGCGTTCATGCAGCTCGAAGGGCTCGCCATCGACGAAGGCATCTCGTTCGTCGATCTCAAGGCGACACTCTCCGAGTTTGCGCGACGCTTCTACGGCGGCACGCGTCGCGTGCGATTCGGCCCGTCGTACTTCCCCTTCGTGGAGCCCGGCGCCCAGATGGACGTCGAGGTGGATCTCGGCGATGGCAAGGGCACGCGCTGGGTCGAGATTCTTGGCTGTGGCATGGTGCACCCCAACGTGCTGGATGCCGCCGGTATCGATAGCGAACGCTACACCGGCTGGGCGTTCGGCATGGGGCCGGCGCGCATCGCCATGTCCCGTCACGGCATTCCGGACATCCGTGTGCTCTACGACTCGGATGTCCGCTTCCTGGAGCAGTTCGCCCGATGATCGTCTCGCACGCGTGGCTCCGCGGCTTCGTGCCGCATGATCTCTCCGCCGCCGAGGTGGGCGAGGCCCTCAGCCGTCATTGCGTCACGCTCGATGGCATTGAGGCGTTGCGCGCCGATCTCGCCCCGTTCGTGGTCGGCCTCGTCGTCGAAGCCGGTCCGCACCCCGACTCCGATCATCTGTCCGTCACGAAGGTCGATGATGGGTCGGGCGAACTGCTCGACGTGGTGTGCGGCGCGCCGAACGTCACGGCGGGACACAAGTATCCGTTCGCGCGCACCGGCACCACGATGCCCGGCGGGCTCGTCATTGCGCGGCGCAAGATTCGCGGCGCCACCTCCAACGGCATGCTCTGCTCGGCGCGTGAACTCGGGCTCGGCGAAGAACACGACGGCATTCTCACGCTCGACACTGACGCCGCACCGGGCACTCCGCTGCTCGAGGTGTTGCCCGTAGGCGATGCTCGCCTCGATCTCGACGTGCTGCCCAATCGCCCCGATCTGCTCTCGCACCTCGGCGTGGCGCGCGAAGTGAGTGCGCTCACTGGTGTGTCGCTGCGCATGCCGGAGGAGATGCCGGCGTTGCCCTCGGCGGAGTCGGTGGGCGCGTC
>JALOPN010000294.1 GCA_025453875.1 Gemmatimonadaceae bacterium
CTCATCGAGCGGCCGGTGCTCGTCGCCGAGGTGACATCACCGTCCACGCGCGCCACGGACCAGCGGGAGAAGGTCGAGGCGTATTGTCGTCTCGACTCGCTGCGACTGTATCTCATCATCGATCAGCGCCGTCGTCATGTGGTCGCCTACGCGCGCGATTCGGTCGAGCAGCCGTGGCAGCGCACGGAGTACGCCGGCCTCGACGAGCAGATCGCCGTGCCGACGTTCGACTGCACGTTCACCGTTGGCTCGCTGTACGAAGGGGTGGAGCTGCCGCCGCTCATGGTCCGTGAGGAGTTTACGGCCTGGGCCGAAGACGACGACGCCGCGCGCGAACTCGACGATCTCTGGGACACGCAATAGGCGCCTGCACGTGCTGTGCAGGGCAGCCCGGCGCGTTCAGGTCTGCGCGGGCCGCTGCGCCGCGACGACACCCGTCACTGGCGTCGGCGTCGACCAATCGGGCGCTGGCGCCGGCGCACCACCCACGAGGGCCGGCGTCACCGCATCGGGGATAACCTTGCCGCCACGCGAACGCAGCGTGGCGCCGATGCCCACGGTCACAATGCCCCACGACGAAGCGAGGGCGATGAGTCGCGTGAGGAGTCCCACGCCGGGGACCGAGACCAGCGTCGCCGCGAGATACCACGGCGCCCAGATGATCGCATAGCCCGTGAGCATGGCACGAAGCAGCCCCGCGCGTGAGCGTCCGCGATCGTCGGAGGCGCGCACACGACCAATCACGCACGCCACCGCAATCATCGCGAGCGTGGCGATCCCGGCGAGGGCAAGCGAGAACGCCACGGCCACAATCGGCACGAGCAGCAGCCCCACGAAGGTCAGCGCCAGCGCGAGCACGAGCACTGACAACACCGGCAACGTGATCACTTGTGCGAGCAGGCCGCGCCAGAAGGCGCCGCTCACATCGGCTTCGACCGTCTTGATGATCCCTTCGAGCGGACCCAGCACGGTAATGAGCACCGCAAACGCAATCACGAGTCCGACAAGCGAGACGCCCGCGACCTGAAGTACAGCGCGCCCGGTGCGCTGCGCGCCGCTCTCGTCGGCGCGTGCGGCGCGCCGTGCGTCGAGCAGCGAGTCAATCCGCTGCATGAGGCCAGGCGCCGCGTCGCGCATGGACTGCACCACGCGGTCTCCGGCCACCTGGAGCAGTCCGCGCAGCACTTCCTGCAGCGGCAACGGTGCCTGGGCCGACGACACGACGGGTGACGGCGAGGTGACGGTCACCAGCGCCCGTCCGAGGGACAGTCCCGTCGAGACCACCGCGGCGACCGTCGGTGAGGGAGCGGCGACCGCGACCGACGGTCGGAGCGTGAGCGCGACCAGAACGAGCGCCAGCGCCGACAACGAGGCGACCACGGTCCGCACGAAGCGCAGGGGGTGTCGCCGCGTGCGCATGCTCAGCGCCGCGCGCGGGTCGTGGTGAGGACGCGCAGGCCGGCCACCGTGGCGCCGGCGGCCGCCACGAACCCGGCGCCAGCGGCCAGCACCACCTTGTAGCCGCCCGTGGACCAGGCATCGAGCCCCGTCCGGCCGACGGCCGCCAGCACGAGCTCCGACATGGCCGCCGTGGCCGCCTGTTGCGCCTTGTCGAGTCCGACGTTGGCGAGCAGGAGGCCGAGGTCGGCGTGATTGAGCACCCACGAGGCGCCGGTCACCATGAGCCCCGCCGATGCCGCCAGGCCGACGCCCGCCGCGACGCGCGCGGGGCCCGACGAGGGCACGAACCGCAGCACCGAGTTCCGGGCCGCCACGTGCCACGGCTCGAAGACCTGCACCTGCAGCATCACCCGGTCGGCGAAGTTCGCCGATGGGGAGAAGTGCGGGAGGTCTTCGAGCACGAACAGCATTTCCTGCGCCTGCTCCAGTTCCGCCTGGCATTGGGCGCAGTCGCGCACATGGGCGCGGAGGGGTTGCGTACCGAAACCGACCTCGGGGTCGAGGAGGAGGTCGATTTCGTCGGGGCGTAGGTGTCGGTTCAGCACATGGGTCTCCACGGGAGCCTACGGGCCCCGGCGTGCAAACGTTTCAGGCCGCGGTTTCCCGGGCCGCCAGCGTGACGAAAGGACGCCGCCAGTGTGACGGTGGTCACCCGCGCAGCTCCTCGAGGGCGCGCCGCAACTCGTGCCGCGCGCGGTGGATGTACGTCTTCACGGTGCCGAGTGGCAGGTCGAGCGTGGACGCGATCTCTTCGTACGACCGCCCCTCGACGTGACGCAGCATGATGCAGGCGCGATACTCGGGACGGAGGCGACCGATGGCGTCTTCGATCGCGTTCCCCAGCTCCTTCGCCGTCAGCTCGTCGAGCGCCGACTCCTGATCGGCGGCGATGTCGAAGGTACTCGCCTCCACCTCGGCGGCGTTCGAGGCGTGCGGCGATCCATCCATGCTGATGGTGTCGAGGCGCCGACGCCGGAGATGATCGATCGCCACATTGTTCGCGATCTTGAAGATCCAGCTCGAGAACTTGAACTCGGGGCTGTAGCGATCGATGTGGTTGAGCACCTTGATGAACGCATCCTGCGCGAGATCTTCCGCCGTCTCGCGGTCCCGCACCATGCGGTAGACGAGCGAGAAGACGGGACGCTCGTACCGGCGCACGAGTTCACGAAACGCGCGTTCGCGCCCCTCTTGTGCGAGGCGAACGACATCGGCGTCCGGGAGCGAGACCAGATCGTCGGCAGGTGGCATCAGGCAGCGCGGAAGCTAGCCAGCGTCGGGCGTGGGAACCAGCCGCCCGCGACGAATCGTGCCGGCAATCGCTTGATTGGCGGGGCTCGGCGGGCGAGTATTCGGGATGACGTCCCCCTCGGTGGCCGGCCCTCCGGAGCCTCGGCACGATGTGCGTTCCGGTCGCGATGAGGCCGCCTCGATCGAAGCAGCGGCTGCGGCCGCGGCCGGCGAAGGCAAGCGCGCGTAGGCACCTACCTCGACCTCTGCGCCGGTACCTTGGATGTCGGGGCCATGCTCGTCAAGCAGGCGGGCTTCCGTGGTCGCGTCGTGGGTGCCGACTTCGCCGTCCCCATGCTGCAGCATGGCGCGGGCAAGGCGCCGCGCGCGGTGCTCGCGCCGGTGGCTGCCGACGCGCTCAACCTGCCATTCGCCGACGGCACACTCGACGGCGCCATCGTGGCCTTCGGCATCCGCAACGTCGCCGATCTCGACGCGGGGCTGCGCGAAGTGCGGCGCGTGCTCCGGCCCGGCGCCCGTTTCGTCATCCTCGAGTTCAGCACCCCGCCATCGCGTCTCGTGCGCGCCGGGTACCACGCCTACTTCCATTACGTGCTGCCCGCCATCGGACGCCTCGTGAGTGGCCACGGGTCGGCGTACACGTACCTGCCCATGAGCGTGACGCACTTCCCCACGGAGCAGGCGCTGGCCAATCGACTGGCCACCGCCGGCTTCGTCGAAGTGACGTGGCAGCGCGTCTCGTTCGGCATCGCCGCCATTCACGTCGGCCGCGCGGCCTGATCGGGATCACGCGCCCCCCTTCGTCGATTCATCTGACGTGACTCTCGATACACTCTCCCAGTTCATCACGGCCATCGAACAGGCTGGTGAGTTGCACCGCATCACGCATCCCGTGAAGGTGCATCTCGAGCTGTGCGAGATCGCCGATCGCGCGATGAAGCTCCCGGGCGGCGGTCCCGCGCTGCTCTTCGAACACCCCGTGCTGCGCGACGGCTCACGCGCGGCCATGCCCGTGGCCATCAACCTCTTCGGCTCGATGCGTCGCATGGCGCTCGCCATGGGGGTGGACGATCTCGATCGCGTGGGCGCGCGCATCACCGAGCTGCTCGATCTCAAGGTGCCCGACGGCATCATGGGCAAGCTCGGGCTGTTGCCGCGCCTCTTCGAGGTGTCGAAGTTCCCGCCGCGCACGTCGGG
>JALOPN010000295.1 GCA_025453875.1 Gemmatimonadaceae bacterium
GTGCGGCCTCGGCTCTGCGCCGCGTACACGAGCCAGCGTCCATCGCGCGACACGACCGGGGCCATCGCCATGGGCTCCTCGAGCACGAGACGCTCCTCCTGGCCGCTTCCGATCGCGCGTCGTACGATGCCGCTCGACGCGCCGAGGCGACTGCCGTACGGTCGAGGCGTGACATTGGTGTAATACAGCCAGCGACCATCGGCGCTCGCGTGCGCCGAGTAGGGGCCGGGCGCGGGCGACGAGACGAGCGGCGACGCCGGGCCGTTCATGTTCGGCACCATGACCGTACCGGCTCCCGTCGCGACGTCGAAGCGCCACATCTCCGCCACACGATTGCGCACCACGGTCGCGAAGATCGCGCGTCCGTCGGCCGACCAGGCGGGCGAGAGCATGAGCGCCCGCGGCACATCGGAGAGGCGCCGGGGTGCACTGCCGTCGGCCCGTGCCACCCACACGTTGTCACTGCCACTCTCGTCGGAGATGAACGCGAGCGACGCGCCATCGGGAGCGTAGCGCGGCTGCGACTGGAAGGCGGTGCCGGTGAAGAGCGGACGCGCGATGCCACCCGATGTCGGGAGCGCAAATACATCGCCCAGCACCTCGATCGCGAGCGTCTGCCCGTTGGGCGCGATGTCCACCGACATCCACGTGCCTTCACGCACGGTGAAGGAATCGATGCGGGTCGCGATCGGCTCGGGGCGCGAGGCGATTGCGGACTGCGCCTCGAGTCCGGCGGCGCCGAGCAGCAGGCCAGCGAACACACGCGTCCATCGCATCGTGCTCATGGCGCGCCCGGTACGAACTCACGTGGATCGATCACGCGCAACACCTCGCTGATGCCGGGTTGGTTGAATCCCTTGTAGCCGAAGTTCCGCTCGAGATTCTCGAGGTGCGAGCCGATGGCACCACGCTCGCGGAAGTCGCGCGCTGCCGCCTCGTCGATGTGGCCAGCCGTCAGCAGCGCATCGATGCGCTCCGACCGTACGGGCCACCATTCACCCTCGGTGAGTTCCTGATACAGATGCGGGAAGCTGGAGAACGGGGCCATCATCCGGACTCCTTCCGCAGCAAGTTGCGAGCGCAATGCCTGTTGATCGTACGTGCACTCGAGATGATTGATGCCGGCCTCGAGCATCGACTCGCCATGCAGCGCACACCAGAGGCCGGCGCGGCGCAGCGTCGGCAAGGGCTGGAGATGCGGCGCGTGGGCAAAGTCTCCCTCGAGCTCATCGGGCGCCAGATCGATGTCGGCGAAGATGACGGTCCCGAGCACTGGCTGTTCGAGAATCTGTGAGCCCCAGCCGGCTTCGGCGCCCGCGTAGAAGCGCTCGCGACAGTGGAAGCCAAGCTGTTCGAGGATGCCAATGGTACGGTGGAACCACTCGCGGGACGCATCGTACGTGTGATGATCGTCGTTGCACCACCCGAGACCGAGCGCATCCTGTCGCGCCTTCTGTACGCGGGCTGCGTGATTGCGACGCTGCCAGTACTCCCGCTCCGCGCGCAGGAACAGCGCGCAGCTCCAATGCGGCCCCAGTGCTTCCACGGCGCGCGCCACCAGCATCTCGGTATGGTCGAACCCGGCTCCAGGATCGTCGAACACGCGAGGCCGACAGCGGAACGTCTCCTCGATGTGGCGGGCCGCGAGCAGTTGCTCTGGCGTGTGCGACGGCACATCGAATCCGACGTGGCCATGGCGTTCCACCACCATCACGGACGCCTCGGCGTTGGCCCACACCTCGGCGCGGCGATACGTGCCACCGGGGGCACCGTGCAGCGGCACGTCGCGCTGGTGCGCCGCACAGAAGTCGGCCACCGATTCCACCTGCACGGCGAGGGTGAATCGCGTCCCGGCGTGCACGATGACGTCGGGAAAGAGCGCGCGTTCGTGCACGGCAACGCACCGCTCACCCTGTGACACACGGAAGCCGACGCCCTCCAGGGCCTCGCGTGTCACGTGCGACGAGGGCACGATGACATGATCGAGGATGTCGAACAGCCGAATGCCGGTCTGGTCGCGCAGCTGCACACGAAACGCCTCAGCCTCCGGCAGCCGCCGCAGCGCTTCACGCACCAGCGACTGCACCAGCGCGTCCGCTTCCGGATGCACGACCCACGGGGCGTCGGGTTCGAGCAGCGCGCCCGAGACATAGCTCATGCGAAACCTCCAACGGGGGATGGCGGCGAGTCGTCCGGCAGGATCTTGCCGGGGTTGAGAATGCCGAGTGGGTCGAGCGCGTACTTGAGGGCGTGCATGACCGCGAGTGCGTCGCCGTGCTCCTTGCGCAACGATTCCCGCTTGCCCACGCCGATCCCGTGCTCGCCGGTACACGTGCCACCGAGCCGCAGCGCGCGGTCCGTCAGGCGCAAGAGGACGCCGTCAACACGCGCTCGTTCGCTCATGTCGTTCGTGTCGACGTGCAGCAGCAGATGGAAGTTGCCATCGCCCACGTGACCCACGAGCGGTGGCGTCATGCCGAGCGCCTCGAGATCGGCGCGCGTTTCGGCGATGCACATGGGCAGTGCGGAAATCGGGACGCAGACGTCGGTGGTGATCACGTCAACGCCCGGACGCGCGGACGCACCGGCGTAGAACGCCTTGTGTCGCGCTTCCCACAAGCGTTCGCGGTCGGTGGCGGTGATCGCCGTTGCGTGCACGGTGCCCCGATGCAGGTCGAGCACGTCGAAGACCGCGCGAAGCTGCTCGTCGCGCGCCGCGGCGCTGGCGGCGTGCACTTCGAGAAACAGCAAGGGCGTCTCGGGGAGATCGAGCCCGAGATAGACGTTGAGCCGATGTACGGTGATCCGGTCGAGCAGCTCCATGCGGGCGAGCGGCAGCGCACACTGCTGCATGGCGACCACGCTCTGCACCGCGTCATCCACCGCGTCGAAGCGCACGATGAGCGCGGCGATCGCATCGGGCACGGGATGCAGTCGCAA
>JALOPN010000296.1 GCA_025453875.1 Gemmatimonadaceae bacterium
TGCAACCGTATGTGCGTGGTCAACTCGGCACGTTGCGGCAGCGCTCGACGCTGTCGCCGAGCGTGTCGCAGTCATTCGTCGGACTCGGCGGTGGACTGATTGTCGTGACTCGTTTCTGAGACCGGACATGCCTCCCCTCCTGCGCTCACTCGCTCCCGCCACACGCACACGTCGTGCGGACCGGCGCCTGCGCACGCCGTTCACCGTGCTCGGCGCGCTCGCGCTGTCCGCGTGCGGCGCGGTCTCCGATCTGCTCACACCGGGCGTTCGCAACAGCGACGTCCCACCGGCCATGCTTGCGCTGCGCGCAAACGTCGCGCTCGCGCAAACGGCCGACGGTGTCGCCCTCGATGTCGCATCGAGTTACGTGCGAGGCGACGGCAGCACCGTGCCCATCGGGACGCAGTCATTGCGCCTGACCGCCGAAGCGCGCCAGCAGGTGCCCATTCCGATCGACATTGCGACCTGCCTCGCCGACCCGCAGCGCGACGGCGCGGCGGGCTCGTGTGCGGTCATGCTCAACCTCGCGCTGCTCGTGAATGGCGTCGTGGTTGATCGGCAGCTCATCGGCCCGATTCGCCTCACGCCCGGTGCACCGGCGACCGTCGCCGCGCCCGTGACGTTGTTCGAGTTGACGGAGCTGCGCCTGCTCGATGGCGAAGGACGCGTGCTCGAGCCGAACGCGACGCTCTCGATGGCACCGAGCACGACGCGGGCGCTGCGCGCGCGACTGCGCGACAGTCGTGGTTCGGATGTCACGGATCGTGCCATTACCTGGCAGAGCGACGCGCCGCAGGTGGCGAGCGTGTCGTCCACTGGCATCGTGACGGCGATCGCGGAAGGCACGGCACGCATCACCGCGTCGAACGGCGCGTTGTCGGCAAGCACCACACTGACGGTCGTTCGTCCGCCGGTCTCGCTCACGGTGCGCGGCGCGAGCGGGAGCGGACGCGGCGTGGTGCGCTCGACGCCATCGGGCATCGAGTGCCGCGTCGATGGGGCGACGCTCACGGGCACCTGCTCGGCGACGTTTGCGGCGGGCGCCAGCGTGACGCTGCAGTCGGTCCCGGACGCGCGTACCCGTTTCGCGGCGTGGGGAGAGGCGTGCGCAACGGCGGGCACCAACGCGTCGTGCATCGTGTCGCTGGCCAGCGCGCGAGAGGTGACCGCCGGTTTTGATGCGCTGCGCACGGTGTCGGTCGCGGCCGGTGCCAACAGTGATGGCCGCGGTCGCATTGTGGGCAGCGGTCTCGATTGCGCGCTCGCCTCGAGCGCGGCGTCGGGCACATGCTCCCTCGACGTGGTGGATGGTACGACGATCACGGTGGAGGCATCCACGGCGAGTGCTACCGCGCTCCAGCGCTTCGCCGGATGGAGCGCTCCATGCGCGGACGCACAGGCCACGCGCTGCACCGTCACGGTGCGCGGTGGCGATCTGCAACTTGCGGCGCAGTTCTTCGATGCGCGTCGCCTCGAGGTCACACCGTCGGGCACGGGCTCGGGTGTGATCCGCGGCCTGCCGGATGCGATCTGCACACTGGAGTCCGGCAGCCCCGCCGGCGATTGCGCCGCGACCGTGCTGCACGGCAGCACGATCACGCTCACGGCGAGTGCCGACGCGCGTTCACAGTTCACCGGATGGAGCGGCGCGTGCAGCGGTACGTCACCGACGTGCACGGTGACCCTGACGCAGGCGCGCGCGGTTTCGGCCACGTTTGGTCGGC
Source organism: Gemmatimonadaceae bacterium (assembly GCA_025453875.1). GTDB lineage: Bacteria > Gemmatimonadota > Gemmatimonadetes > Gemmatimonadales > Gemmatimonadaceae > JAABRT01. Next base: position 1,725 of record JALOPN010000296.1, read on the forward strand.
GTCGTGTGACGTTGTCGGTGCGCGTGGCCGGGCCTGGAGATGGCGTGGTGCGGCTCGATGGCGCGCTCTTCTGCGCTGTGCCGGCGGGCGGTGGTGAGACCGTATGCACCCGCGAGGTCGATGCGGGCACGCGCGTCCTTGTGCGCGGAGCCGCCACCGCGGACTTCTCGCGGTTCGAGGGCTTCACGCAGGCGTGCACAGGCGTGGGCGACTGCGAGTTGGTGCTCGATCAATCGGCCAACGTGCGTGCGCAGTTCAGCGTGATCCCGGTGCGTGTGGAAGTGGCGAGTGGACCCACCGTGACCGGCTCGGGACGCGTGCAGGCGGTGGGCATCGCGGGCCTCGACTGCGCGATCACCCTTGGCTCGACCGCCGCCACGGGCTGCGCGGCCTCGGTCAATCCGTTCACGCCCGTGACCCTCACCGCGACGAGTGCGCCGGCGAGCGCGCTGGTCTCGTGGGGTGACGCGTGTGCCGGTGCCACCACCGTCAACTGCACGCTGTCACCATCGACGGCGGTCACGCGTGTCACGGCGCAATTCTCGGCCGCGATCGACGTGGACCTCATCGTGAATGCCGTGACGGGCGCTGGTACGGTGCGGTTCGAGATTCCGAACGTTCCGACGCAGACGGCGTGCACCGCGGCGCAGGGCCAGGCGATCACCTGTCGCTACGCGCTCCCCATCGGGACGACGGGGATCTTCCGTGCCGAGCCCGCGCCGGGTCGCGTGTTCCTGGGCTTCAGCGGGCCGTGTCTCGAAGGCACGTCCCTGGTGCCCACGTGCACGTATCGCGGCTTCGGCTTCGTGCGAGAAATCCAGGCGTTCTTCACGGTGCCGTGAGGCCACGCGACACAACGAAAACGCCGGCCCGACGCGCAGTGCGTCGGGCCGGCGTTGTTCGTTGCGGTCGCGCGTTGGTTACCGATTCGGCGTCAGCATCGCGACGCGCGTTTGTACCGGCTTGTATTCCGGCGCAAGCGCGGCGGCCGTGCGGTAGTGTGTTTCGGCCGTTGCGCGATCACCACGATCTTCCGCGTCAAGCGCGTTGCTCAGCGCCATGAGTGCGTCGAACTGCTTGGGGTTGCGCGAGGCCGGCACCGTGGCGCTCGCCGTCTTGAGCGCGGGGAGCTTGAGGCCGCCATTGATCTTCGACCCCAGCTCGATGACGAGCTCGAGCATGCGATCGGCCTTGCCGTTGACCGCGTCTTGCCAAGCTTGACGGCCGTCTCCTTGTCCACACGGTCGGTGCTCTGCAGATTCTGCTCGTCGAGCAGCGACTGCAGGCGGTCCCGCTCGACAACGCGCACGGCGTCGTTCTGCGCGATCTCGTTGATCAGCATTTCGGCCATGCCCTTGCTGAGGGGCGCGTACGACGCGAAGTCGACGAGTGCACTGTTCGTGAAGTACAGGACGGCCAGCGTTGGCCGCGTATCGGGAGTGCTCTGCGCGACGAGCGGTGTCGTCGTGGCAACGAGCAGCGCGGGCAGTAGCCGGCGGGTCCAGCGGGTCGCAGTCCGAGTCAGCATCGACGTACCTCGAGGAAAGGGGAACCACGTTCCCTCAAAGCTCCCGCCCATCGGCCTCGCCGTCAATGGGCCTCCCCCGTTTGCGACATGCCCAAGACCTGCCCCGTCTGCGCGACGACCTACCCGGACACCGACGCCTTCTGCCCCAAGGACGGCTCCACGCTCCGCCTGGACGAGGGAGCGACCTCGCTGGTGGGGAGCGTCATCGCCGACCGCTATCTGGTGAGCAAGCTGCTCGGGGAGGGGGGCATGGGCCAGGTCTATCTGGCCGGCCACGTGCGTCTGCCGCAGCAGGCCGCGATCAAGGTGCTGCACGCCAGCATGGTGCAGGATGCCGGCGCGATCGCGCGCTTCAACCGCGAAGCCGCCAATGCGGCCCGTATCGAGCATGAGCGCGTCGCGCGCGTCTTCGACTTCGGCGAGACGAATACCGGCCTCGTGTATCTGGCCATGGAGTTCGTTCCGGGGAAGACGTTGCGCTCGCTGCTCGAGGAGCAGGGGCGGCTGGCGCCGGCGCGCGCGGCCAACATCGTGTACCAGGTGGGCGAAGGGCTCGACGCGGCGCATCGACTCAACATCGTGCACCGCGATCTCAAGCCCGACAACGTCCTCGTCATGACCGACGACGCGGGCGTCGATCGGTGCAAGGTGGTGGACTTCGGCATCGCCAAGGCGCTCAACGAGAGCGACAAGCAGAAGACGCAGCTCACGCAGGTCGGCAGCATCATCGGCACGCCCGAGTACATGAGTCCCGAGCAGGTGCTGGGCGAGGAGATCGACGCGCGCAGTGATGTGTATGCGCTGGCGCTCGTGGCGTTTCATCTGCTCACGGGGTCCCTGCCCTTCGGCGGCGCCACGCCCGAGCGACTACTCACCGCGCGTCTCATCGAAGCACCGAGTCCGCTCGCCGTTGCGGCGCCGGATGTGGCGTGGCCCGACGACGTGCAGGCGGTGTTCGATCGGGGGCTCTCGTCGGATGTCGCGTCGCGCACGCCGTCGGCGTTGCAGTTTGCCGACGAGTTGGTGTCGGCGGTGGAAGCGTGGACCGGTGAACCGCTGCTGCGCGGTCGGACCCCGCTCTCCACGTACGCGGTGACGGGCGTGAGCGGCGCGGCCACGCCGATCACGACGGCGCGTGTGGCGACCGGGACGCCGGTGCGCGGCAGCGCGACGGTACCGACCGCGGCGGCGACCGCGCCGATGCCCGTGGCCGGTGCACGTGACGTCGCCGGCAGTGCGTCGCGCGGCGGTGCATCGCGGCTGATCGCGGCGGTCGCCGGACTGGCGGTTGTCGCGGTAGCGGGCTTCATGCTCACGCGCGGCAGCGAGGGTTCGACGAGCGCCGAGGTGCCAGCGGTTGCGACGGCCGACTCGTCGGCGCTGGCTGGTGGCGGGGGCCCGTCGAGCTCGACGGCAGGCAACGCGACATCGGGCGATCGCGGCGCAGCTGGAGCGCCCGCAGGCGATGCGCCAGTGCGCGCCCCCGACAACACGGCCTCGAGCACGAATGCGGGAACGCCAAGCTCCGCGGCGAGCGGCGGCGACGTCGCCGCCGGCAGCACGGTCGCGTCCGATGTAGGCCGCGCACTCGATACACTCGATCGCGTGAAGGAGGTCGCGAGTATTGGCTGGCTGAATCAGCTCCTGCCGCGAGTTCCGACTGCGTCCGACAGCGCGCGCGTGTACACGAAGCTTGCCCTGCTGCACGCCACCGCTGGCGATCAACTCAAGGCGTGCGTCGCGCTTCGTGGA
>JALOPN010000297.1 GCA_025453875.1 Gemmatimonadaceae bacterium
GGCGGAGCCACCACCGGCGTGTGGTGCGCATCGAGCGACGTCGCGTCGACGGGCGCGGACGCAGGCACGGCGAAGAGTCCGTCCGCCGGCGGCGCCGTCGGGACCTGCAACAGCCAGGACGTCGCCGACACTGCCGTGGCGTCGGGGCGTTCGTCGCGCGGCATGTCCGCGTTGGGTGACCACGTGCGCCAGCCAATGCCCGCGGCGGCGTCGAAGGTACCAAGCGCGCGCCGCACGATGTGTTCGAGGGCTCGCTCCGCGTTCCACCGGTCGTGCAGACGGACTTCGGCCTTGGCCGGATGCACGTTGACGTCGACATCACTCGCCGGCAGGGTGAGCTCGAGGACGAGCGACGGACGCAGCCCCGTGGGGATCGTCGATCGATACGCGGCCTCGGCCGCGCGCACGAGCCCTGCATCCCGCACCAGCCGACCATTCACGATCAGCAGCAGGCGCCGAGCGCGCGTGCCGACATCGGCCGGTCGCTCGATCAGGCCGCGACAGTGCAGCACGCCGTAGACATCGTCGATGTCCACGAAGCGCTCAATCGCGTCACCGGGCCACAGCGCGGCGAGCCGCGCGCGCAACGAGGGCGCGGCGGGCACATCGATCGCCACGCGGCCATCGTGGCGCGCGATCAGATGCACGTCGCGACGCAGCACCGCGATCTGGCCGATCGTGTCGGCAATCGCCCGCCACTCGCTGCGCGCGCCCTTCAGAAATTTCTGGCGTGCCGGTGTGTTGTGAAAGAGCCGTCGCACGTGCACGGTCGTCCCGCGACGGCGCGCGATCTCCTCGACCGTCGTGACCACACCGCCACTGCCCCGCACCGCTGTGCCCGCCCCATCCGCCGGCGCCGTCTCGACGGCGAACTCGGAAACGGACGCGATCGCCGGCAACGCCTCGCCGCGAAAGCCGAAACTCGAGACGCCGACCAGATCTTCCGCGCGGCGGATCTTGCTCGTGGCGTGTCGTTCGAGCGCGAGGATCGCATCGGCGCGCGGCATGCCCGTGCCGTCGTCGGCCACGCTGATGAGCGCGCGGCCTCCATCCTCGATGGTGACCTCGACCGTGCGCGCTCCTGCATCGAGTGCATTCTCGACGAGTTCCTTGACCACCGAGGCGGGTCGATCGACCACCTCACCGGCGGCGATCTGATCGGCGACGGGTCCTGGCAGGACCTGAATGCGCGGTGTGTCCGGCACGGTGGACGTCATCGGATATTCACCAGCGCATCGTCGGGGATCCAGCCCGTGCGACCATCGGCGTGCGTGATGGCGATCCACGTGACTGCGGCGGTCGCGTCCACACGCGATGCCTCACGCCGTACCACGTCACCGGTGGCGACGGAGCCCAACGCGTTGGCGTCCGTGCCTGGCGCGACGCGCAGCGGCAACGGCGCGCGCACGATCGCGAGCCTATCGGTGCGGTCGCCACGTTCCAGCTGCCAGACGACCGCGCCCAGTACCACCGCGCAGCACGCAGCGCCGCCCGCGATGAGCCACACCAGGCGCGCGCGTGGCGCCGGCATGATCGCGGCGTACACCCACGCGCCAACCCAGATGAGCAGGGCGACCGCAACAAGCAAATTGCGCGAAATGTCGGGCACGGCGGCAATGCCCTCGACCTGTCCGGCCCCGAGGCGCTGCAGACGTGCGCGAACATCTGCAGCCGAGGGCTCCAATCGAAGGGCCCGGTGCCACGCCCGCACCGCCTGCACCGTGTCGCCCGCCGCCCACGCCGCAGAGCCCGCATTGACCCATGCATCGACGCGCGTTGGCGACTGTTCCGCCATCGCGCGAAACTGCTCAGCCGCACGTGAAAACTGTCCCGCGTCAAACACCGCGACCGCGTCGGCGAAGTTCGAGGTGGCCGGCGCGGCGGACGTGCTCTGCAGTCGGATCGACCCACCGGTCGCCGGCGCTTGCGCCCCCACACGCGCGGCGACTGCCACGGTGCCTGCGAGCGTGAGCACGAGGAGCAGCAGACGCGGCGCCATGCGTCCGCCGCGTCGCGCGCCACCGGCGGTTGGCGTGCGCGCGCTCGGCAGTGCCTCCGCGCGCACCGCTCCGAGCAGCTCGACCACGCGCGCGTCGAGCGAGTGCGCGTCGCGCGTGTGCGTGTCGCGCGATGCAGCGGAGCGATCGGGTGCGCCCCACGCGAGCGTGTCGAGTTCGCTGCTCATGCGTACGACGCGCGCCGTGGTTTCGCGCGTCACACCGCGACGGCGCAACTGGCGCTCAAGCGTACCCACCGAGCCGACGATTTCTGCATTGGCCTCGAGGGCGAGCGCGAGGGCATCGAGCCAGTGCCGTCGCCGTTCGCGCGCCGCGCGCGTTGCTTCCGGAAGCGCGGCGGGACTCGCCGACCGCGCACCAATCACAGCAGCCGATGCCGAGCGCACATCATCGGGGATGGCGTCCCGTGCGCCAGACGCGACGTACGCTCCCGAATCACGCCAATCCGCCCGCGCGAGCGCCGATGCATCGCGTGGAGCCACGCGACGTCGCCGCCACAGGAGCGCACACGGCGCCAGCGCGACAAGCGCCCACACCACCGGTTGCTGCGACCACGGTCTGGGCAACGCACCACGGTCCGCGCGCCGCAGCGGCAGCGTGCGCACCGCGTCTTCCACGTCGGCCGGCGGCACAAACTCGCCAGCGGTCACGATGAGCCGCACCGAATCGGTCGCGACGGCATCGTAGCGGGCGGCCCACGGATCGAAGTACGCGTACCGCACCGCCGGCAACACCAGTTCACCCTCGCGCGACGGCGTCACGAGCCAATCGAACTCCTTGTCGCCGCGGATGAACTGGCCAGTGCTATCGACGCGGACACGTTCACTCGATTCGACCAGCGTCGCTCCATCGGCCTGCAGCGTGGGCCGAGGCCAGAGCTTCACATTGCCACGACCACTCACGCGCAC
>JALOPN010000298.1 GCA_025453875.1 Gemmatimonadaceae bacterium
TGCGCGGCCATCGGCGAACCGTTGGCGGTGACGCTGCGCTATCAGGGCGCGGTCGGCGATGACGCCCCCGACACCGTCCGCGAGTCGCTGCTGCGCGCGTTCGAGACACAACGCGCGACCGAACTCCGACGCGGCGTCACGCTCGTGGGTCCGCATCGTGACGAACTGCAGCTGCTGCTCGGCGGCCGCGACCTGCGCACGTTCGGCTCGGCGGGACAGCAGCGGACCGCGGCGATCGCGCTCCGCATGCGTGAGAGCGCGACGGTGCGCGCGTCGCTCGGTACGCCGCCGTTGCTCCTGCTCGACGACCCGTTCGCCGAGCTCGACCTCACGCGTGCACAGGCCATTCTTGCCCTGCTCGACGCGGAGGGTATGGGGCAGGTGCTGCTCGCCGTGCCGCGGGCCGAGGATATTCCGTCCGCGTTCACGCGGTTGCCCCGTCGCACCATGCGCGCGGGGGTACTCACGTGAGCGGCGTTGCGTGTACGCGAGGACGGCCGCGATGAGCGACGATCGCAAGCGCAAACCCGAGAAGGTGAGCGACGTGCTCGCGGCCGTACTCGAGCGAGCGGGACTCACTGAGCGCATGGCGCAGGCGGGCGTGATCCCTGAATGGCCACGGTTGGTGGGTGCACAGATCGCGGCCGTGACCGAACCGGTCGCGTTGCAGCGCGACGGCACGCTCGTGGTGGCGGTGCGCACGCACGCCTGGATGACCGAACTGTCGCTGCTCGAACCGGAGCTGCTGCGGACACTCAACGCCGACGCGAGCCGGCCACCGATTGCCCGGCTGCGGCTGGTGCTGCGGCGCAGCCCCTGATTGGCCGCGGCCAAGTTGTTGCGATGCAACAACTTGCGCCAACGCCTCCGAGTTGCGTCCGAACCCCTGCCCCGGTTATTTTTCGGGGTTCCCCCGTTCGTGGGCGATCCGTGATTGCGAACCAGCGATCCGACGCCGAGCGGTGGGCGCGCGCGTCCGCGGCGACGGCGCGCGACGACCTGTTCCTCCGCCCTTCCTGACATGGCCACTGAAGAACTCACGCCGGACAACGGCGGTTACGGCGCCGGCAGCATCCAGGTGCTCAAGGGCCTCGAGGCGGTGCGCATGCGTCCCGGCATGTACATCGGTTCGACGTCCGCGCGCGGTCTGCATCACCTCGTCTACGAAGTCGTCGACAACTCCATCGACGAGGCACTCGCGGGCTACGCGACCAAGGTCATGGTCACGATCCACGCCGACGATTCCATCACCGTCGAAGACGATGGCCGCGGCATTCCCGTGGACGTGCACCCCACCGAGAAGAAGCCCGGTGTGGAACTGGCCATGACAGTGCTGCACGCCGGCGGCAAGTTCGACAAGAACACGTACAAGGTGTCCGGCGGTCTGCACGGCGTGGGCGTGTCGGTGGTGAACGCGCTCTCCACCAACCTCAAGGTGTGGATCAAGCGCGACGGGAAGGAGCACTACATGGACTTCCTGCGCGGTGACACCACCACCAAGCTCACCGTGCTGCGCGACGTGCCGAAGAAGGAGACCGGCACGAAGGTGTGGTTCAAGCCCGACGGGCAGATATTCACCGAGACGCTCCGCTACGACTGGGCCACGCTGGCGTCGCGCCTGCGCGAACTCGCGTTTCTGAACAAGGGCATCTCCATCACGCTCACCGACGAGCGGGAAGGCGAGCAGCAGACGCAGACGTTCCACGCACAGGACGGCATCGCCGGCTTCGTGCGCTTCCTGAACCAGAGCCGCAAGGTGCTGCACCAGGACGTCGTCTTCATCGAGACGGAGAAGGACGACATCGCGATCGACCTCGCGCTGCAGTACAACGACGGCTACAGCGACACCGTCTTCTCGTTCGTGAATAACATCAACACGCACGAGGGCGGCACGCACCTCACCGGTTTCAAGAGCGCGCTCACGTCGGTCATCAACAAGTACATCGAGAAGTCGAGCGCGCTCACCAAGAAGGACAAGGACATTCGTCTCAGCGGTGATGATGTGCGCGAAGGCATCGTGGCCGTGCTGTCGGTCAAGGTGCGCGAGCCGCAGTTCGAGGGGCAGACCAAGACCAAGCTCGGCAACTCCGAGGCCGAAGGCGCGGTGCGCAGCGTGGTGAACGATCTGCTCACCACGTACCTCGACGAGCACCCGCGTACCGCGAACGCCATCATCGAGAAGGCCGTCTCGGCGGCCCGCGCCCGTGAAGCGGCGCGCAAGGCACGCGATCTCACGCGCAAGAAGTCGGCGCTCGACGTGGGCAACCTGCCGGGCAAGCTCGCCGACTGTTCGCTCTCCGATCCGTCGCTCTGCGAGGTCTACCTCGTGGAAGGTGATTCGGCCGGCGGCTCGGCCAAGCAGGGGCGCAAGCGCGACTTCCAGGCGATCCTGCCGCTGCGCGGCAAGATCATCAACGTGGAAAAGGCACGCATCGACAAAGTGCTGAGCAACGAGGAAATCCGCACGATCATCACGGCGATCGGTACGGGCATCAAGGACGAGTTCGACCTCAGCAAGGCGCGCTACCACAAGATCATCATCATGACCGACGCCGACGTGGACGGCGCGCACATCCGCACGCTGCTGCTCACGTTCTTCTTCCGGCAGATGCCGGAGCTCATCGACGCCGGCTACATGTACATCGCGCAGCCGCCGCTCTACCGTGTCGCGAAGGGCAAGGAGGAGTACTACGCCTACAGCGACAAGGAGCGTGACGCCATCAGCGAACGGCTCGGTGGCGAAGGACGCGCGAACATCAACGTGCAGCGCTACAAGGGTCTCGGCGAGATGAACCCCGAGCAGCTCTGGAAGACCACGATGGACCCGGAGACGCGCAGCATGTTCCGCGTCACGATGGAAGACGCGGTGCTCGCCGATCAGACGTTCCAGATGCTGATGGGCGACGAAGTGGAGCCCCGACTGTGGGGAGCCGGCGGCCGTTTCGCTTTGGCGAGGTCGTCTACGCGAACAGCTCCGCGACGCCAACCCGGAAGGCCGGCAGCACGTCACCACCCTCGAGCGTGTCGGCGGCGCTCAACGTGCGAGATGCAACACCAGCGGCATGCACAACCACGGTACGCGCGATCGGATCC
>JALOPN010000299.1 GCA_025453875.1 Gemmatimonadaceae bacterium
GGCGAGCTCACGAAACTCGCCGAGACGGAGTAGCGCCCGTGTTCTCCACCTGCTGCTTCTGCCATGCGTCACTCGGCACCAACGACGCGATCGAACACTTCCCCGTGGGTCGACGTCTCGCGTTCGACGGCGAACGTGGGCGGCTCTGGGCAGTGTGCCCCCGCTGCGCGCGCTGGAACCTCGCGCCCATCGAGGAACGCTGGGAAGCGCTCGAGGAGTGCGAGAAGGCGTATCGCACCGCCACCAAGCGCGTCTCCACCGACAACATTGCGCTCGCACGCCTCAGGGACGGCACCGATCTCGTGCGCATCGGGCGACCACTGCTCCCCGAGTTTGCGGCGTGGCGGTACAGTCGCGAGTTCCTGAGGCGCGCCTACTTCGCAGCGGCGCGCCGATCGATCCCCTTCGCGACGATCAATGGCGCCGGGCTCTTCGCCGCCAGCCGACTGCTCGGACCGGAGAGCGGCGCCTACCTGATCGCGATGCCGGGCGTTGCCGTTGCTTCAATCTTCGGCGCGGGGGGCTACCTGCTCTGGCGCCAGCGCCAGCCCACCGCGCTCGTCTTCGAGCAAGAGGGCGCACTGTACGGCGTGTCGCAGGCCAACATCGGCGCCACGCGCATCACGCATGACGCGCTGCACGGCCTGACCTTGCGCGTCACGGCGCAGTTGGTGCGTCCGACGCATCGGCTCAACCGCGCGCTCGGCGTGCGTGTCGTGCCGCGTCCGGGCGAAGCGCCGAGCGAACGATCGGTGCATGCCGACGACGCCTACGCCGTGCTCCCTCGCATCCTCGCGGCCACCAACGCCCTCGAAGCCACCGGTCGCCTCGTGCAGGAAGCCGTCGAGCGCATTGAACGCACCCCGGTCGCACCGCTCGGCACACCGCGCGCGATCGCCGTGCTCGCGCCGCGCATCGCCGGGTATCGCGAGTCGCTCTTCGGGAACGGTGAGGCCATCAGTCACCTCTCACCCGTGCATCGGCTCGCCGCCGAGATGGCCCTGCACGAGGACGACGAACGTCGTGCGCTCGCTGGGAGGAGGCGGAGTCGACCGCGCGAATCGCCGATGGGGTTCTGACGGAACCTGTCGTGCGTCACTAACGATGGAGTGCCTTCGCACGCTCGCGTCCGCTCACGGCCAACGCTCAACTACACTCCAGACTTCGCGCATGTTTTACGAAGGATGAAGCGCGCTTCGTGTGCATCTGGCGCCGAGAACCGCAATACCAGGCATCGCGATGTTTGGCACCGCATGGCGGCCGCGAGAGCACTCGAATCGTGCAACGCTGGGTAACCTGCAGCGTGTCGCGCGTTGCTTGACAGAATCGCGGGGGGGGTACGTTGACTTTCCCGAGAAGGTGAGAGACCACTCAACTGAGGAGGATCGAACCATGGGAGATCGTAAGGCGCTGTTCTGGAGTTGGCTGAGGCTGACCGCAGTGCTCGCGTTCATCGCGATCGGCGTACCGACAGCACAAGCCGAGGACGAAGGGGGCTGCTCGCCGGCCAATGGCTACGCGTGCGCGAAAACGAGCGTCGTATACGACAAGAAGTGCGTTCAGGGATCGACCGGCGGATGCGAGAACTGCTCCCACACCGGCAACCCTGAAGACCAGTGCTTCTACAATCAGTCCTCGGAACCGGCGGTGGGGTACCTGCCGTCGCCTCCAGCGTAACGGAGCACAGTCGAGAGGACGGCGACTCCCGCGCTTTAGCGCGCGGGGGTCGCCGCCGTTTCGAGGCATCGCTGCTGGTATCGCCTCTCAAACGTTCAGGAGCTGCTCATGAACCGCGTGATGCGCATCCTCTCCGTGGTGTTGCTGCTCGTGTCCGGGACAGGTTGCTCTCGCGACGAGACTCGGTTCGGTACGGATGCTGCGGACGACGCCAAGAGCAACACTCGCGCGCTTGCCGTTGAGCGAGAAACCTCCGGCGCGACCCTCGGTCGGGTTGGGTATCTGGTGGTGTCCGACTCGTTGCTGTGGGTGTCTGATCTCGCTGGCGATCCATGGTTGCATGTATTTTCGCAACGGACAGGCCAGTTACTGCGCAGCTTGGGAGTCAAAGGCTCCGGGCCGGGCGACTTTCGTGATGTGGGCGCACTTCTTCCGACAAACGACAGCACCTCGGACGTGATCGTCTTCGATCGGGCCACGCTGCGCCTGACTCGTGTCAGGCTTCAGCCCATCGACAGTGTAGGCAACGTCGCCGGTTCGGCAGCAGTCGCGATCTGGAGCATGCCGACAAGCCCGAGGGTTCGAACCCTTGGCAAGATCCAGGCGGGCTATGTCGGCTGGGCGTCTGCCGAGTCAGCAGCAGTGCTGGTACGATTCGACAGCGGCGGCGCCCAGATGGGCAGCACTCCCACCGCGCTGCTCGGAGGCAATTCGCAGAGACTGCTGGATCGTCTGAGCGGCTCTGCGAGCCACCACTATTGCACGAGTCGTCTCGCGTCGGAGTTCGCCGTCGCCTTTCGACACGTTGGACGCATTGAGATACGCGACAGCAATGCACATCTCGTTCGACTCGCGGACGTGCCGTACCCGCAGGCGGTCAGCGGCCCGCTGGCGCTCTCGCCGAACGTTCCGCGCCCGCCACGATGGCCACAGTATTCGTCATGCGTCGCGACCGGAGATCGAGTCCTTGCTGTGCACTCCGGTCTGGCATCTGCCGTCTCAGCCAACGATTCGCTTCGGCCGGATCAGCCGGGTGAACTGCACGTGTTCGATTGGACGGGCCACCTGCTTGCTCGTCTCGCGTTGCCAGTCGGTGTCGAGCGCATTGCGCTATCCGCCGACAAGGAGTGGTTGATCGGTGGGGGAAGTGACGAGCCGGTACTCCGATGGATGCGGCTGCCGCGTGGAATCCTGCCATGAGGGCGTCGCACGTAACGCGGCGAGTGCTCGACGGCATTTTTGTCATCGCACTCCTGATCGCAGCACTCCTGTGGTGGAAAGCCCGCACCGCGCCGGGCCCGGTGGTACCGGGCGAATTCCCCTCCGACGCGCCATTGCAGATCAGTGAGCGCGTCGAGCAGCTCGCGCGCTACGTCGGGCCGCAAGACCCGGCAGCGCACGTCATCACGTTCTTCGATTTCTCGTGTGGGTGGTGTCTGGAGAGCGATGCGTCGCTGCGCGCCCTGCTCGCACGATATCCCGATCACCTCGGCGTTTCGTTCGTCGACTTCGTACTCGATTCGACCAGTCACGTCAGCTCGGCTCATGAAGCGGCTCACTGTGCAGCCGACGAGCGAAGCTTCAGACACTACAGCGCTGCGGCGTTCGCTCGACAATCGCAGCTGTCCGAGCGTAACGGATGGACGAGCGCGTTACTCGGGCTTCCTGATTCCGTGGCGCGATCTGTTCGCCGATGCGTGGCCTCAGGCGTCCACAGGAAGCGTGTTGCCAACGCGAGTGACTTCGCGCGCAGTCTCGGATTGACGATCACTCCGTCCTACTTGATTGACGGACGCCTGTACAGCGGTGTCATCGAGCCGACGGTGATGGACTCGATCGTGGTCGCGATGGTTCGCCGCGCCACGAAATGGACGCCGTTGGAGCGTCGCGCGGCCTTGCCGTGATTGGTGTGCAGGTGCGTCGTCGGCGTCTTCAGTACTTCCTGCGTCAGTGCGTGCCGTACGCCGCGTGGGTGTGGCTTTTCTCCGGAGCCGTCGCGCCTCTCGCCCGCGCACCTCAACGCCACCATCGATCTGAGCCGGCCAGCGCGTTCGTTGTGGCCTCCCCCGTCCCCGCCGACACCATCTGTCGCGACAGCAAGCGCGCCTGGCATCGCGCGTCCGGGGACACCCTCTG
>JALOPN010000300.1 GCA_025453875.1 Gemmatimonadaceae bacterium
TCCGAGGGATCGTCGTCTGCACGGCGCAGTGGGCGGGGTGGTCGTTCGGCGGGCGCGCGCACGACGCGTGAGGCACCGGCGCCGGAGGTCGTGGAATCGGGTCCGATGCGGGTGCAGCGTGCGCTGGCGCGCGCCGGGATCGCGTCGCGTCGCGAAGCCGATCGCCTCGTGGCGGAAGGACGCGTGTTCGTCAACGGCGTGCTCGCGCAGACCGGGCAGCTCGTCGATCCCGCGCACGACGCGCTGACCATCGATGGGGAGTCGGTCGCCGTGCGCCCGGCACCTCGCACGTGGATCGTGCTGCACAAGCCGCCCGGCGTGATGACCACGCGAACCGATCCGCGCGGGCGTCCCACGGTGTTCGATCTCGTCGACGACGTGCCCGGCCTGGTGTACGTGGGGCGACTCGACTTTCTCACCGAAGGGCTCCTGCTGCTCACCACGGACGGACGGGCCGCGCACGCGCTCACGCATCCGAGTCGCGAAGTGGAGCGCACGTACGTCGCGGTCGTCCGAGGCGACGCACCGGGGGCGGTACGCGCCGCACGACGTGGCATCGAGCTCGAGGATGGGCCGGTCCATCCGGTCGATGTGCGCGCCGAGCCGCTCGGCGAACGCCGATGGGCCTTCGAGATCACGCTGGTCGACGGTCGCACTCGCGAGGTGCGACGCCTGTGTGACGCCCTCGGGCTCACGGTCGAACAGCTGGTGCGGACGCGATATGGTCCGGTGGAGCTCGGAGACCTGCCGCGCGGCGCGACCCGCTCCCTCTCGCGGAGCGAACGGTCGGCCATCGAGGCCATCGCCGAGCGCGGCTGACCCGGTCACGCCGCCGAGCGTGTCCGCCCGCCGCGCCGTCAACGTGTCCCGGCGCACGAACGTCTGATGGGGCAACCGGGTATTCTCCATGGCTCGCGTGACGAGCCATGTTCGCACTCTGACCGATCCAGCTGGAGTCTCTGCGCGTGACCGTTCCCTCCGCTCCTCCCGTCGCGGCCGCGACACCCGGCGCCGACGCCCAGATGGTGCAGGCGGTGCTGCACGAAGTCGCGCGACGCATCGTCGGTCAGGAGTATCTCGTCGAACGGCTGCTCATCAGTCTGCTCACCGGCGGACACGTGCTGCTCGAGGGCGTCCCCGGCCTTGCCAAGACGCTCACCGTGCGCACGCTCGCGGAAACGGTGCACACGAGTTTTCAGCGCATTCAGTTCACCCCCGATCTGCTCCCGGCCGATGTCATCGGGACGCAGATCTTCGATCAGGCCTCGGGGGAGTTTCGCGTCAAGCACGGGCCGATCTTCGCGAACATCATTCTCGCCGACGAAATCAACCGCGCGCCGGCAAAGGTGCAGGCCGCACTGCTCGAAGCGATGCAGGAGAAGCAGGTCACGATCGGTGGCACCACGTATCGACTGGCCGAACCGTTTCTCGTGCTCGCCACGCAAAATCCGATCGAACAGGAAGGCACGTATCCGCTGCCGGAAGCGCAGGTCGATCGCTTCATGTTCAAGTTGCGCGTTGGCTACCCCACGCGCGCCGAAGAGAAGGAAATTCTGCGACGCATGGCGGGCGGCGAGCAGATCGCGGTGTCGGCCGTGGCGTCGCCGACGCATCTGCTCGAGGCGCGTCGTCGCATCGCCGAGTTGTACATGGACGATCGCCTCGTCGATTACATCGTCGAGCTGGTGCACGCCACGCGCCATCCGGCCGACGTCGGACTCGCCGACCTGGTGCCGCTCATCGAGTTCGGGGCGTCGCCACGCGCCACGATTGCGCTCGGGCAGGCCGCACGCGCGCACGCCTTCCTGCGCGGTCGTGCCTTCGTGACGCCGGATGACGTCAAGGCCATTGCGCCCGATGTCCTGCGGCATCGCGTGTTGACGACCTTCGAAGCCGACGCCGAAGGCGTGACGTCGGATGTGATCGTGACCCGCATCCTCGGGCGCATCGAGGCCCCGTGAGCGTCGCGCCCACCGTGCCGGCCGACGTGCTGCGGCAGGTACGCCGGCTCGAACTGCGGACGCGACGACTCGTCGATTCCCGGTTCGCTGGCGACTACCGCTCGCTCTTCAAGGGGCAGGGCATGGAATTCGCCGAGGTGCGCGAATACCAGCCGGGCGATGAGGTGCGCACGATCGACTGGAACGTGTCGGCGCGCATGGGCCGTCCGTTCGTCAAGCGCTACGTCGAAGAGCGTGAGCTTACCGTGATGCTCGCACTCGACTACTCGGGGTCGTCGCAGTTCGGCACACGCGAGCGCTTCAAGGGCGAACTCGTGAGCGAGCTCGCCTCCGTGCTCGCACTCGCGGCGGTTCGCAACAACGATCGCATCGGACTGCTGTGCTTCACCGATCGTGTCGAGCACGCGGTCCCACCGCGCAAGGGACGACGGCACGCGCTGCGGCTCGTGCGCGATCTGCTCACCGTGCGTCCGCGAGGGACCCGTACAGCCTTCACCGCGCCGCTCGAACGACTCGGCCGGCTGTTGCCGCATCGGTCGGTCGTGTTCGTGTGTTCCGATTTCGTCGGCGACGACTACGAACGACCGCTCTCGTTGCTCGCGCAGCGTCATGACGTGATTGCAGTCTCGCTGAGTGACCCGGCCGAGACGGAGCTGCCCCTTGTGGGGGTCGCCCGATTTGTCGATCCGGAGACGGACGAGGTGGTCGAACTCGACACCGACGATCCGGCGGTCCGCGCGTGGTTCACCGCGCAGGTGCAGGCGGAAGAAACACGTCGCCGCGCGGTGTTCACGCGACTGGGCATCGACGAGATCGTGGTGGACACCACCGCGGGGTACGCCGAGCCGTTGCTGGGCTTCTTCCGTGCCCGATCGCGCCGCGCGCACGGCGCGGTGCGATCGACCGCCCGCGGGGGGCGCCCGTGATGCGGTGGTG
>JALOPN010000301.1 GCA_025453875.1 Gemmatimonadaceae bacterium
TGCGCGGACTGTGCGGGTGCATGTCACACGTCCAGCGTCACCGTCCCTTCGAACGGTTGACGTGTCGCGTTTCGAGTGTCAGCGCGACCGCACCGTCCCCAGCCCGCCGTCGACACCGATCTCCTGCCCGGTCACCCAGCTCGCGTCGCTGCCGAGCAGCCAGACGTAGGCCGGCGCCACGTCCTCGGGCTCGCCGATGCGACCGAGCGCATGCATGGACGCGCTCGCCTGTTCGGCGGCAGGTGTTGCCGTGATGCGCGCGGCCATTGGGGTCCGCACCAATCCGGGCGCCACAACATTCACGCGCAGTCCCTTGCTCGCGTAGGTGGCCGCTGCACTCCGCGCGAGCGCGATCACGCCACCCTTGGCGGCCGCAATGGCTTCGTGATTGGCCAAACCATGTCGCGCAGCAGCCGTGGCGGTGAGCACCACGCTCCCGCCGTTCGGCATCGCGCGAGCCGCCGCACGGACGGTCGCGAACGCCGTGGTCAGATTCTGCGCGATTGTGGCATGGTACTCGTCCTCGCGCGTCAGATGCGCGGGCTTGAGCACGATCGAGCCGACAAGATTGGCAACGCCGGTGAGCGGGCCAATCGCCGCCTGTGCGGCCGCAAAGGCGCCGTCCACTGCGTCGAAGGTGGTGAGGTCGGCGACGTGTGTGCCAACGCCAAGCTCGGCGCCCAGGGCGGAGAGCGGCGCTTCGGAGCGGCCGGCGAGAAAGACGCGCGTGCCTGCGGCGACGAGGCGGCGCGCCACCGCAGCGCCGATGCCGCCGGCACCCCCGAGCAGGAGTACGGCTGGAGTCGTGGATTCAGTCATGCCCACAGAAGCGGAGCCGGAACAACGAGGTTCCCTTGGCGCCCCACCGCCGGGGCGGGCCGCGGAGTGGCTGCATCTCCGTGAGGGCGGTAGACTCCATGGACGGCCGCGCGACGGCGCGCGTCCATCTCGTGACGTCTCCAGACCGGTCCTCCTCTCCGTGCTCAGCTCATTCCAACGACTCGGCGCTGCGGTGTTGCTCCTCGGCCTCTCGGCCTCGTCCGCGCAAGCCCAGACCCATCAGCACCAGCCCGGCATGACGCACGAGGCGCCCACCGCGAAGCCCGCCGAAGTGGGACAGGCTGCCTTCGCGGCGATCGGCGAGATCGTGCGCATCCTCGAAGCCGATCCGAAGACCGACTGGTCGAAAGTGAACCTCGAGGCGCTGCGTCAACACCTGCGCGACATGGACCTCGTCCTCATGCGAGCGCGCGTTGCGACGAGTGACGTCGCGGCCGGCGTGCGCCTCGAGGTGACCGGCGACGGTGAGGTGGTCGATGCGATTCGACGCATGCTGCACAGCCATGGGCAGGCGCTCGAGGCCGAGCTGCCCGTCACCACGACCATCGCGCATCACCCGAACGGGCTCGTGCTGACGGTGACCGCGAAGAACGCGGCCGACACGGCGTACGTGACGAAGCTGCGCGGCCTCGGATTCGCTGGGCTGCTGGTGACCGGTGATCACCATGGCCCGCATCACGTCATGATTGCGCGCGGCCTTGGTGGATCACACACCGATCACACGAAGCATTGAGTTGGGGTCGCGCTGACGTTCAGGGCGAGAGCCGACGTCGCACCCACCGTCCGCCTTCGCGGGCGTACGCGATGCGATCGTGCAGCCGGCTCTCGCGCCCCTGCCAGAACTCGAACTCTTCCGGCACCACGCGAAAGCCGCCCCAGTGATCGGGGAGCGGCACGTCACCACTGCGGAAGCGTTCCATCATCTCCTCGACCTTGTGATCGAGCGACGCGCGATCGGGAAGCACACTCGACTGGTGTGACACCCACGCGCCGACGCGCGCGCCGTAGGGACGCGATGTGAAGTAGGCCACTGACTCGTCACGCGTGATGCGCTGCACCGCGCCCACCACGCGCACCTGACGCTCCAGTTCGTGCCACCAGAAGCAGAGCGCGGCGTGCGGATTGTCGGTGAGTTCCTGCCCCTTGCGGCTTCGATAGTCGGTGAAGAACACGAAGCCGCGCGCGTCCACCCCCTTGAGCAGCACCATGCGCGCCGACGGATACGCGTCGGGTGTACACGTCGCCAGCGTCATCGCGTTCGGCTCCACAACCTTCGCTTCCTGCGCTTCGTGAAACCAGCGCTGGAACTGCACGATCGGGTCCGCGTCCACCTCGTGCTCGCCAAGGGCGGCGAGCCGGTACTCCTTGCGCAACTCGGCGATACTCACGCGCGATTCTCCAGGTCGAACATCAACTCGGTCAGACTTCCACCAGCGGCAGCTTCGCGCGCGGGTATTCCTCGGGGACACCAGCGAACGGATCACCGGCGTAGGGCTCGCCATCGGGTGTCTCGAGCACGAAGCCCAGGTCCTCGATCATGCGCAGGTCATCGCGCGCCGTCTGCCCCTGTGTGGTGAGATAGTCGCCGATGAAGATCGAGTTCGCGGCGTACAGCCCGAGCGGCTGCAGCGAGCGCAGATGCACCTCGCGGCCACCGGAGATGCGGATCTCCTGCGTGGGCAGCAGCAGGCGATAGAGCACGAGAATGCGCAGGCAGCGACGCGGATCGAGCTGCCGTACGTTGGCCAGCGGCGTGCCCTCCACCGGAATCAGGAAGTTCACGGGCACCGACTTGACGTCCATCTCGCGCAGCGCGAGCGCCAGATCGATCACGTCGTCATCGGTCTCGCCCATGCCCAGGATGCCGCCGGAGCACGTCTTCACGCCCGCCTTCTTCACGGCTTCCACGGTCGCCACACGATCATCGAACGTGTGCGTGGACACGATCTCCTCGGTGAAGCGCTGCGATGCGTTGAGGTTGTGATTGATGGTTTCGACGCCTGCCTCCTTGAGGCGACCCACCTGCTCTTCGTTGAGCAGGCCGAGGCA
>JALOPN010000049.1 GCA_025453875.1 Gemmatimonadaceae bacterium
GCTGCAGGACTCGCTGCGCGCGATGCACGCGCGCGGCACCGCGCCCGGCCTCTCCGCGGCCGTGGCGCTCCCCGACGGACGGGTCATCGCGGTCACCGCCGGTCTCGCCGACTCCACCGGTCGCGTCCCGCTCGCACCCACGCACCGCCTGCTCGCCGGCAGCACGGGCAAGACGTTCTTCGCCGCGCTTGCGCTCGGTCTCGCCGCGCGCGATTCGCTCGATCTCGACGCGCGCATCAGTCGCTGGCTCGGCAATGAACCGTGGTTCGCGCGTCTGCCCAACGGGGCCGACATCACCGTGCGGCAGCTCATGAACCACACGAGTGGTCTCGTGCGCTACGAGTTCAGCGACGCGTTCGCGCGAGATCTCGCCGCGAATCCACTGCGTGCCTGGCGCGTCCCCGAGCAGCTCGCGTACATCCTCGATCAACCGGCGCCCTTCGCGGCCGGCGCCGGCTGGCAGTACTCCGACACGAACTACCTCGTGCTCGGCCTCATCGTGGAGCGCATCCTCGGCGGGGCCGCGTTCGACGCGATCCGTGCGCGTTTTCTCACGCCATGGCGCTTGCGTGGCACCGTGCCGCAGGAGTCACCAACGATCGCACGGCTCGCCAACGGCTACATCGGCGCACAACCGGTCGTCGGGATGTCCGGCGAGACGCTGCACGACGGCGTGCTGCGCGTGAACCCGCAGTTCGAGTGGGCCGGCGGTGGCTTCGCGAGCACACCCGAGGACCTGGCGCGCTGGGCACAGCTCTGGTACACGGGGCGCGTGGTGCCACCCGCCGTGCTCCCGCAGGCGCTCGACGCCATCTCCGCCCCCGAACTCGGACGCGGCGCCCGCTACGGGCTCGGCGTCATCGTGCGCGACACACCGGGGGGGGTGACCTACGGCCACAGCGGCTTTTTCCCGGGCTACCTGAGCGAGATGCGCTACTGGCCGAGCAGCGGGATCGCGGTGGCCGTGATGACGAACACCAGTCTGGCGCGCGCGGTGGGGACACCGTTGGGGGCGATCGCCGATCGGTTGGCGGCGACAGTGAGCGAGCGGATCACGTCGTCATCGCGCTGACGCGTCGCTACTGCGTCGCGCCGACGGCGACCGACGGCCGGAAGCCGATGAGGAGAGTGCGCTTGTCGTTGTAGGAGACGCCGGCATACCACCACCCGTCATCACTCGTCGCCACGTCAGAAAGGAAGAAGATGTTGCCATCATCGGGACCGCCGCCCTCCCACAGTACGGCGCCCCGACTGCTGACGATCCATCCTTTGCCTGAACTCATGCACAGGTGTTCACCGCAGCGACGTGGGTTGCCCAGCGTCAGCGCGCCTACCTGTGTCGCCCAGAGCGTTTCCCCCGTCGCAGGATCGAAGTTCTCGAGCAGCCCGTCCCCGCGCCAGAGCACCACACCACCACCGATGGACGCCGGACGCGTTCGGTATCCGCCGCCACGCTGCGAGGTGCCGGTGCTTCGCTTCCAGAGCACTGCGCCGTCCGCGAGACGTACCGCCATCGCCTCGGCGACGTGTGTGCCGAAGACCAGCCGATCGCCCACCTGGACACCCGCGTATTGCGTCCCGCCGGCGCGGCCCGCCGAGTCCGGAAGCGCAACGCGCCACTGAATCGCGCCCGTCGTGCGGTCGAGCGCCACCAGTTCTGATACCTCGGTCAGCGACCGAATCGGGTACACCGCGAGGCGCTCCGTGATCGTCGGCGTGTAGACAAGCTTGCCCAGGAGTGTCGACCAGTACGGCCGCCCAGTGCGCAGATCGAGTGCCGTGGCTTCATGGCCGGAGTAACCGGCTACAAACACGGTGTCACCGGAGATGGTCGGTTCGAAGACGCCCGCCGCTTCGCCGCGCCCGGAGTGCACCCAGCTGACGTTTCCCGAGCTCGGCTCCAACGCATACAGCAGCACGCCAGGGACCAACAAAACGCCGTCTTTGTACAGCAGCGCGCGGGTGAACCCCGGGCCCGCAAGCTGCCGCGTCCAGGCAACGCGACCATTCAGCCGCTGGCGAGCGGTGACGAGGCCGTCGATGCCGAGGGCGATGACCAGCGAGCCAACGACGATGGGCGGCACACGGTAATGCCCATCTCCTTCCCACTCCGGCTTGATTCGATGTGCGCCGGGCGAGAACACGTCGCAACTCGCCAGAAACAGCGACAATCCTGCAGACAACACTGTCGCAAACCATCGAGCGTTCACCGGCCACCTCCAATCGCATGCGACGCGACATTGACTCGTCCGCGCACGCTGCGCGATTGCAGTCATGACATGCTGTACTCTCGAAGCAAATCAGCGCGGACACTCCGGCAGCAGCAAGTTCGCGCCACTGTCAGCACAGTTTAGAGCCGTAAGGACTCGGCTCAGCGCACCACCACCCCCATCGACCCGTTCGCCTCGATCACCGCCTGCCCCGCCGGCGACGCGATGAACGCGAGAAACCGCGCCACGACCGCCTGCGCATCGCCGCGCACCACCAGATTCGACGATCGTGGGAGCGGATCGCGCCCAGCGCGTGCGCCATGTCGGCTGCCTCCTCCACGAATCGCGCATTCAACGTCATCACGACGTCGCACGCACAGGCCGCACCATCGCGCAACACGTGCACGCTCACCTCGGCATCGGCCCTCCGACCACGAGCGGGAAGTCGCGCCCATCACCCACCGAACTGTCTGACAAGACGCTTGAGCGGGACCTGCTGCTCCTGAACCCGCCGTTCGATTGGGGCGGCGGTGGCTTCGCGCGCCTTACCGCCGACTTCACGCTGACGCAGCCCTACTGCGTCGCGCCGACGGCGACCGACGGCCGGAAGCCAATCAGGAGGGTGCGCTTGTCATTGTAGGTGACGCTGGCGTACCACCACCCGTCGTCACTCGTCGCTACGTCGGAGAGGAAGAAGATGTTGCCATCGTCGGGACCGCCACCCTCCCACAAAACCTGACCATGATTGCTGACGACCCACGATTTTCCTGATTGCAAGCACAAGTGCTCTCCACAACGATTTGGGCTACCGAGAGTAAGCGCCCCGACTTGTGTGGCCCACAGCGTTTCCCCCGTCGCCGGGTCGAAGTTCTCCAGCAGGCCGTCCCCACGCCAGAGCACCACGCCTCCACCAGCGGACGCTGGGCGCCTCCGATATCCTCCACCGCGCTGCGAGGTGCCAGTACTGCGCTTCCAGAGCACCGCGCCATCCGCGAGGCGTACCGCCATCGCCTCGGCGACGTGCGTGCCGAAGACCAGCCGATCGCCCACCTGGACACCCGCATACTGCGTCCCGCCAGCGCGGCCCGCCGAGTCCGGAAGCGCAACACGCCACTGAATCGCGCCCGTCGTACGATCGAGGGCGACGAGTTCCGACACCTCGGTGAGCGACCGAATCGGGTACACCGCGAGGCGCTCGGTGATCGTTGGTGTGTAGACAAGCTTGCCCAGCGACGTCGTCCAGTAGGGTCGGCCGGTATGCAGGTCGAGCGCCGTGGCTTCGAGCCCGGAGTAGCCGGCGACAAACACGGTGTCGCCGGCAATGGCAGGTTCGATCGCACCCGCAGCTTCACCGACCCCCGGGTGGACCCAGCGAATGTTGCCTGTCCCCGGCTCGAGCGCGTACAACAGCACACCCGGAATCAGGAGCACGCCGTCCTGGTGCAACAGGGCGCGGGTGAATCCTTCCCCGACCACCTGCCGCGACCAGACCACGCGCCCGGTCAGCCGCTGCCGAGCCGTGACCAGACCGCCCGCGTCAAGCGCGATGACGAGCGAGCCGACGACGATCGGCGGCACACGGTAGAACCCGTCTGCTTCCCACTCCGGCCGAACGCGACGTGCACCCGGCGCGAGCACGTCACAACTAGCGAGGAGCAGTGCAAGACCCGCACTCAGCGCAGTCGCGAGCAACTGCGTCGTCACCAGCCGCACCCCTCGGCGTACGGATCAACAAAGACGAATTGCGAAGCGCTGCGGGAAGCTCCGCTGGCATCGGTCACAGTGAGCGAGACTTCCGTTGACACGCCACCAAAGGGCCACGAGAACGAGGACGCTTGCGAGACCGGACTCTGCTCAACGAACCACTGATACGTGTAGGGTGGTGAACCGCCGGTAACGCTAGCGGAGAAAGTGCACGTGGAACCACCGGCCACAATCGTCGGCCCGATGATGTTCGCTGAGTACGTCGGTGGTGGCGCACTTCGCTCCGCTACCCCCATTTCGCCGACGAGGATATCGCGGAGCGCGATTGCAACCGCCGGACTCG
Source organism: Gemmatimonadaceae bacterium (assembly GCA_025453875.1). Classification (GTDB taxonomy): domain Bacteria; phylum Gemmatimonadota; class Gemmatimonadetes; order Gemmatimonadales; family Gemmatimonadaceae; genus JAABRT01. Next base: position 4,258 of record JALOPN010000049.1, read on the forward strand.
TCGTCTGCGACGTATGTGGCACCTGCGGAAAGAGCGAGGCAGGCATGTCGTACCAATCCCCCCCGGGATACCGAGAGGACTCCCAGGTGACGATACCGTCGTTCTTCCATTGCTGCGAAGGATTGATGAGGGATCCGTTCAGTTCCGCCCATCGCACCGGGAGCGCGGCCAGCGTCACGGCGAGCTGTTGCCAGAGGAATGCCATCTGGCGCAACTCATAGTTGGGGTGCTCGCTGTAGTACCAGTAGAGGGACTGCGCCGTGCCGATCAGCGTGAAGAGCGTCTGCTGCAGACCCGAAGCGTTTCCGAACATGATCGAGAACGGCTGGAGGTCAGGCTCCAGTTCGTTGGAAATCGAGAATCGCCGGGTAGTGCGCGACGCCTCCGCCTGCAACGCGGAGGGCGTCAATTGCAGTGCCACCACGGAGTTCGCACCTGGCCGCATCTCCTGCAGCACATCCGGGACGAAACCGAACGTCTGTTGAAGCAGGAACGAGGTGCCGAAGCCAAGGAACGACAAATTGTCTTCAACACTCCCGAACGCTCCGAGCACAACATTCACCGTGCTGACCATGAACGAGAAATAGCCCTGAAACCAACTATCCTTGACAAGATAGAAGTTGATGGGAGCCGTGACGGCGCTCACCAGATCGCGGACGAAATCAGCGAGATCACCATCGAGTGCCTTCGCAGCCAACGTCGCACCGCGATGCGGCGAGTTCACCGAAATGTGCCGGTTGATCCGTGGCGCGGAGTTGAAGACGAGGTAGTTCCGCGTCACGACGCCGCCGTTGCTGTGTCCGATCGCGATGACGTTGTTGAGTCCCTGCAGGCTTGTGTGAAGATTGGCGGCCTGGGCTCCGTAGACGTTCCCCCAGCCGAGCGTTGGCGTGCTTCCGGTGATCTGCAGCTGTGCCTGGAGGAAATCCCTCATGTTTGCCCACGTACCAGCATTGCCGGTGAGGCCGTGTACGAAGACCACGGGCTGATCCTGCGCGCCAACAGGCCGGCTGAGGCACAACACCGCTGCCAGGAGGAAGACGCTTCGTTTCGCGAGGTTCATGGTCATCGCACGTCCTCCACGAGTTGTGGCGCCGCGATCTCCTCCTTGAATCGCCAGGAACCGCGAGGAGTCGAGACGACCCGCTCTCGTTCGGCGAGGCGATACCCTCCGGGTATTGGAGCGTATCTCAGATACGTGGTATAGCGTTCGCCGTTCGAGGTACCAAGCTCCTCCTCGACGATTGCACCAATGCGTTCGTCGAACACGACAGCAAACTGCTTGTCGGCACGACGAGCGAAGAATCGAGTTCTCGAGGCATCGATCCGACTACCAGCGCCCCAGTGAGATACGAGAATACTCCTCGTCCTTGCACCGACCGCCGCAGTGACGGTGCGTTCGATGGGAGCGAGCAGCGCCGCCGCATCCGGCGAGGCGGTTGAACGGGGTGGACGTTCGGCGTACGAGGGGACCGACGAACGGCGCGATGCACCGGGCGGCACGGGAATGAGGTGTCGAAGTACCGTATCCGTCAACGGCACAGCGACGACTCGACCATCGGACAGCGAGTGTAGCGGATCCGCACCGGGGCGGAGCGTCACGGCGACCGGTCGGAGGCGCTTGCTGTTGCCGAGCGGTCGTGTCCAACTCCGCATATCGATTCGCACACTCCCATCAGCGTCACGAATCAGACCGACGTCGTACTGCTGTGAATCGGGCAACGCCGACGCGCCGCTCCAGAGTGACCCGTGAACCGTGAGTCTGGCCCGGAGTTCCTTGGCTTCGGCCAGAGAGGCACTGACTGGCGCGGCATTTGCGGTCGGCGGCGCGACCGCCAAAGGAGCCAGGTCCGGCGAGCACGCGGCGAGAACCGCCGCCGAAACTACGAACAGTGCCGTTCGGTGCGCCTCAGGCGTGCTGCCAGCTGCGTGCTGCGTGCTGCGTGCTGCGTGCTGCGTGCTGCGTGCTGCGTGCTGCGTGCTGCGTGCTGTCATACGACACTCCAACAGGTGTGGTCGTTGGGTCCACGCAGACGGCTACCTTCCGACCGCCAGCAGTGCTCTTTCGCCGAAACGGTTATTTCAGCCCTTGCGAGTTGTCAAGACGCGCGAGCGCGGATCCCGCGACGCGCGCCGTCAACTCGCGGCGATGCAAGGCTCGACCTTGCCCGCAGTATCGAGAAAGTGGCGTACCAGTGGCCTGATGTTGTACAGACGCGCTCTTCGGTCAAACCTCGGACGCGGCACGCCAGCTCCACGCACATTCAGCGCACCATCCCCACCGACCCATTCGCCTCGATCACCGCCTGCCCCGAAGGCGACGCGATGAACGCGAGAAACCACGCCACGCTCGCGTGCGCATCCCCGCGCACCACCAGATACGACGATCGCGTGAGCGGATAGCGCCCCTCGCGCACGGCCTCCGGTGACGGCGCCACGCCGTCGAGCGCCAGCGCACGAATCGCACCGCCACTCTGCGCCACCACCGTCGCCGTCGTCACACCCATCGCGCCCTCCGTCTCGCGCAGCGCGCGCGCCATGTCGGCCGTCTCCTCGACCACGCGCGCACTCGGCGTGATCGCGAGCTCCCGCGCACACGCGATCCCGTCGCGCAGCACCTCCATGTCCACTTCCGCCTCGGGGCGCACCACCACCACGATCGGCAGGTCGCGACCGTCGCCAAGTGGACGCCAGGACGTCTCACGCCCCGCCAGCACATCGCACGCGCGCGCACTCGGCAGATCGGCCAGCGTCACCGACGCCGCGTGTACACCGAACACCACCGGCGTCGCCGCAATGCGATGCACACCGAGCCCTTCCTCGCGCAGCGCGGCTGTGTCGAGTCCGTGGCTCGCCAGCGCGATGTCCATGTGCCCCGCGCGCAGCGAATCGAGCCGCGCCTTCGAACCCAACCCCTCACCGAACGTGACCACCGCACCTGGCACTTCGGCCACGTACGCGTCGGCCAGCGCGCGCACGAGCGGCATCACACCATTCGAGCCGTCGATGTGCACCGCCGGTGGCACGACATCCGTCTTCTCGGCCTCGGTATCGCGCGTCGCACACGCAAACAGCGCCGCCGTGCACGCGCCGAGCATCACCACGCGCTTCCAGTGCATGTGTTCCCTCCTCATGCGTCCGTGAACTCCGCCGTGCCCTGACGCCGCCGGTCCACCACCAGCCGCGTCACGTCGGGCCGGCTGTAGTGCCCCGCCGGGTCGAACGTCTGCCGCTCACGCCGCACGAGGCCGTGGTGCAGCGTGGCCGCGATGAGACACTCCGCATCGGCCACCGGCTCCACGAGCCACTGCCCATCGGGCGCGGCGATGCACGAGCCACCGTTCGCCATCACGTCGTCGCTCGCGTCCTGCAGTACCTCGGCAAACGGCAGCGCGTCCCCGATGTCCTCACGCCGCATGAGCGCGCACGCCGAGAGCACGTAGCTGCGTCCCTCGCGCGCGATGAAGCGCGTGATGTCCTGCGTGTTGCGTACGTTGCCGGGCCAGGTGGCCACATGCAGGTCTTCGCCTTGCGCGTAGAGCGCCGCACGCGGCAGCGGCATCCAGTTCTCCCAGCAGTTGAGCGCGCCCACCGTGAACGCACCCACGCGCGTCGTGCGCAGGCCGTGCCCGTCGCCCGTGGCCCACGCGAGCCGCTCTTCGTACGTGGGCATGAGCTTGCGGTGCGCCACCACGATGCGTCCCTCGCCGTTCACCTGCACGAGCGTGCAGTACACGGAATGCCCGCCGCGATCGGCCGGTCGTTCGATGGTGCCCACGCACACGTGGATGCCGTGATCGGCGGCCGCTTCCTGCACCCGATGCAGGTCGCCGCGCTCGAGGTCCACCGCCTGATCGAGATAGTGCGCGTGCAGCGCCTTCTGCAGCGGCGACTCGAAGCGCGCGCCATCGGTGCGCTCCAGCCAGAACGGATAGCCCGGCACGAGCGCTTCACCTAAGGCGACAAGTTCGCAGCCGTCGCGCGCGGCACCTTCGATCCACGTGCAGACCTTGTCAATCGTGGCGTCGCGATCGAGCCACACGGGCGCGATCTGGGCGATGCCGACGCGGAGGGAATCCCCATCACTTTGCACGAATCACTCCCTCCTTGGGTACGTAACGCACGCCATCCAGTCCGTCAAAGTCGGCATCCTGCGTCCACACCACTCCACTCACCGCACGCGCGGTCGCGTACACCACACTGTCAGCGAGCGGCAAGCCATGCACCGATCCGAACGATGCCGCTGCCAACGCCAATGCCGCGTCCAGATCAATGACCTGTCCCTGCTGCATCACCGCCACGGCCTGCAGGGCCGGTCCGTCTCCACGCTGCCGGGTGACCACCTTGAACACTTCCAGCAGGCAGATCGCTGGCACGACGAGGTCGCGAACGTTTTCGATAATGGGCGCGAACGTCGTGGCCGTCGGCTCATCGGCGAAGTACGCGAGCCACGCCGAGGAGTCGACCACATTGGGGACGACGCGCTTCACCATGAGATGCTCCGCCGCCGTGCACACGACGAGGCGACCGGTCGAATGCCCCCCTCGAGCCGCAGCCTGATCACACCCGATCACCCTCGCGTGTCAGTGTGGTATCGATGCCCTTCAGGAAGCCGCGCAGCGCCTTGGCGGGGCGCACCGGGATCAGTTCGATCCGGTCGCCGTGAGCGATAGCCTGCACCTGCTGTCCAGGACGGAGCCCCAGTCGCTCGCGCACGGCGCGCGGAATCACGACCTGGAACTTCGGGGAGATGGTCACGACGGTCATGGTGTCTCCGATCGATAGCAAGGTTGACATACGAAATGTACATCGATCGAACTTTCGTGGCGACTTGGGCTCCACACGACATCGCGTATTGAGCCGTTCGTCTCAACAACTCCCACCGCTTGCACCCACCCGCGAGCCGTCCGAAGTTGCGCGCATCACCCTCTCACTCGTTCCCCCCATGACGCCACTTCGCCGTCTGGCCGCGGCGACCGCGACCACCCTCGCGCTCGCCGCCCCCCTCGCCGCCCAGACCCACACCACCGACGACCCCGTCATCCGCCGCCTCTGGACGCTCGGCATGGACTCCTCGCGCGTGCAGTCGCTCGCGCAGGTCCTGCTCGACTCCATCGGACCCCGCATGTCCGGCACCGCCGGCCAGAAGGCCAGCAACGACTGGCTCGTGCAGACCTACCAGCGCTGGGGCATCGAGGCGAAGAACGAACAGGTCGGCACCTGGCGCGGCTGGCGGCGCGGCACGTCGCACATCGACCTCCTCACGCCGCGCGTGCGCACGCTCGAAGGCACCATGCTCGCCTACAGCCCGGGCACCGGCGGCAAGCCGGTCACCGCGCCCGCGATCATCCTGCCCCGCTTCGCCGACAGCGCCGCGTTCGTGCGTTGGCTCCCGGAAGCGCGTGGCAAGTACGTGCTCGTGTCCGCACCCATGCCGACGTGCCGCCCCGTCGAGAACTGGACCGCGAACGCCGAGGCCGACGTGAAGGCCGCCATGGACGCGCAGCGCTCCGCCATCACGCGCGAATGGGCCGGCCCCAATGTGCGCGGCACCGGCTACTCACTCGCCCTCGGCTCCGGTTCGCTCGGTGTGCGTCTCGAGGAGGCCGGCGTGGCCGGCGTGATCACCTCGCGCCCCAAGGATGCGTGGGGGAGCATCGATGTGTTCGAGAGCTACAACACCAAGGCGCCCGCGATCGCGCTCTCGTGCGAAGACTACGGCCTCGTGTTTCGTCTGGCCGAGAACAAGCAGAGCCCCACGCTGCGTCTCAACCTCGACGCGCAGCTGCTCGGCGAGCAGCCGGTCTTCAACACCATCGGCATGATCAAGGGCTCGGAGAAGCCCAACGAGTACGTCGTGCTCTCCGCACACCTCGATTCGTGGGACGGCGGCTCGGGTGCCACCGACAACGGGACCGGCACGCTCACCATGCTCGAGGCCATGCGCATCCTCAAGCAGGCGTATCCCAATCCCAAGCGCACGATCGTGGTTGGCCATTGGACCGCCGAGGAGAAGGGACTCGTGGGCTCGCGCGCCTTCACCGAAGATCATCCCGAGATGCTCCCCGGCATTCAGACGGTGTTCAATCAGGACAATGGCACCGGCCGCATCGTGCGCATCGGCGGCGGCGGCATGATGAGCAGTCTCAAGCACATCCCGGTGTGGCTGTCGAAGATGCCTCTCGAGTTCCAGCGCCAACTCGAGTTTTCGGGCGTCGGCTCGCCATCGGGTGGCGGCAGCGATGACGCCAGCTTCGCCTGCCACGGCGTCCCCGCCTTCGGCCTCGGCGCGCACGGGTGGAACTACGGCCAGTACACCTGGCACACCAACCGCGACACGTACGACAAGGTCGTCTTCGACGAACTCAAGGGGAACGCCACCATCACGGCGATGCTCGCGTATCTGGCGAGCGAGGAGCCCACGCAGATCGCCCGCGACCGCGTCGACCTCACCGCCCGCGCGCGCGCCGGTGGTCAACAGGGCCCGCCGGGCGCCATGACCTGGCCCGCCTGCCAGTCCGCACCACGCAAGACGAATCCGCGGCTCAGGTAACGGAGAGGCTG
>JALOPN010000302.1 GCA_025453875.1 Gemmatimonadaceae bacterium
TTTCACAAGCCCCCTCATGACCGTCCACACCAAGCGCATCGCCGACTCCACCGTTCGCCGTCTCTCGATGTACCTGCGGTACCTCGAAGACCTCGATCAGGAGGGCCAGACGACCGCCTCGAGCGACGCCCTCGCTCAGCTGTCGGGAACGACGCCGGCACAGGTGCGCAAGGACCTGTCGTTCTTCGGTTCGTTCGGCAAGCGGGGGCTCGGCTATCCGGTGCATGAGCTCACCACGCGACTGCGTGAGATTCTCGGCCTCGCGCAGTCGTGGCGCGTGATCATCATCGGCGCCGGCAAGATCGGCTCGGCGCTCGCCGAGTACCGCGGCTTCCGGCAGCGCGGGTTCACCGTGGTCGGCGTCTACGACAACAGCCCCGACAAGATCGGCCGCGCCTGGGGCGACGCCACGGTGCGTGACATCTCGGCCCTCGCAAGCGACGTGCGCACGCTGGCCGTGGACATCGCCGTGCTCGCCATCCCCGCCGATGATGCCCAACACGTGGTCGACGATCTCGTCGCGGCTGGCGTGCGCGCGATCCTCAACTTCGCGCCATCGCAGGTGCACGTGCCGACGCACGTGGCGGTGAAGCATGTGAATATGGCGATGGAGCTCGAGGGACTCTCGTTCGCGTTGACCAATCGCGGCGACTGATCGCCACGCGCGCGCGGTTTCGGTCGGCGCGCGCTTCCTTCAGCCGGCAGACGCGAGTTGTCGCACGATGGCCGCGAACTGCGTGGGCGTGAGGACCTCCGGTCGCGCGTCGGGTGCCACACCCACCGCACGCAGCACCGCCTCGCCCTGCTCCGGCGTCACGCCACGCAGTGTGCGCAGCACACGAAGCATCTGCTTGCGACGCAGACCGAAGGCGCCAATCACGAACTGGCGGAAGGTGTCCTCGAGCGCCGGTTCAATGATCGGCGTCTCGCGCGGGACCACGCGCACGATCGCCGAATCCACCGCCGGCGGTGGATGGAAACTCCCGGGTCCCACCGCGCGCACGAACCGCACGTCGACAAAGGCCTGCAGATTCACACTCAACGCGCCGTACGTCTTCGAGCCCGGCGAGGCCGCCATGCGATCGGCCACCTCGCGTTGCACGAGATACACGGCAACATCCGGACGTGGTGCCGCGAGCGCGTGAAAGAGAATCGGTGTCGTGATGTAGTAGGGAACATTGCCGGCCAGCACGTACGGTCCGTTGGCAAGTTCGCCGAGCGCAACGTCGAGCACATCCGATTCCACAATCTGCACGTCATCGCGCGCGGCGTACTGCTGACGCAAGCGCTCGGCGAGTTGCGAGTCGAGTTCGATGGCAATGACGCGCGCGGCCCGATCAACGAGTCGCTCCGTGAGCGCGCCACGTCCGGGCCCGATCTCCACGACGGTGCGTCCCTCGAGCGGGCCGAGTGCCTCCACGATGGCATCGAGCGCGCGCGTGTCGTGCAGAAAGTGCTGACCGAGACGTTTGCGAGGCGGCGGCAGCGTCGAGCGTCCCGAAGGACGTGATGGCACACGAGGCGGCACGCGCTCAGGACTCGGCGCGCGACGAGAGCCGCTCGACCACGACGACCGCGAGATCGTCGAGCCATGGAGTCCCATCGACGAAGGCGTGCACGGTGTCGTAGATGCGGCCGAGCACGGCGGTTGCGGTATCCACACCCGCGAGGGCCAGTCCACTGCCGACGCACGTGGCATCGGCACGCGCGTGACGCGCCGCGTCGAGCACCGGTCCTTCGCCGAGGCGCGCGCCGCGTCGATTGCGCGCGTCGGGGACGCCGTCGGTGAAGAGCAACAGACAATCGTCGTCGTGCCACGGTGTGGCATCACCAACAATGGGCGCGGCGCCGAATCCCAGCGGTGGGGCGTGTGCGCCAAGACGATCGGCTCGGCCATCACCGCGCAGCACGAACGCGTGCGGATGTCCCGCATTGGCGTAGCGCAACGTGCCGGTCGACGAGTCGATCACCCCGTAGAAGAGCGTGAGCGACATGTCGGTGCTCTCGAGTTCGTCTTCGAGCGATCGGCGCACCGCCTCGACCGCCACCGCGGGATCGATGACGGCCTGCACATGAATGGCGGTCGCACTCATGGCGAGCGCCATCACGAGCGCGGCCTGATAGCCGTGCCCCGACACATCGCCGATGACCACCCCGGTGCGGTCGGCGTCGAGTCGCGCGAGCAGGTAGAAGTCGCCGCCCACACTCTCCGCGGGCACAACGCGAGCGGCCGCGCGCGCTTCCGGCGCGACCACGCGTGGCGACGGCAGCAGCTTGAGCTGCATGTCGTGCGCGAGTCGCATTTCTCGCGCGAGCTGCTCCTGCTCCACCGTGGCACGCACCAGACGCGCGTTGTGCAGCGCGGTGCCGACCTGCGACGCAATCGCCGTCACGAGCTTGCGATCGCCCGCTGTAAACGGCGCGTCACCCGGACGACCGGCCAGCACGACGACGCCGAGCGATTCACCGCCCGCGTTGCTGACGCGTCGAATCGGCACGGCCAGCACGGGGCCACCGTCGGAGGCAAGCGTTGGCGCCCCACGACGCGCCGCCTCTCCACCCGCCTCGACAAACGCGTCCCCTGTGCGGAAGGCGCGGGACGCGAGCAACACCGGATCGCGCGCGGACACCACCGTGTTCGGGGACGACGCCACCCCCAGCAATGCCGCCGGACGCAGCACATCGGTGGTCGCGTCGTGCAGCATGAGCGCTCCGCGCGGTGCGCCCACGGTCTGCGCGAGTTCTCGCAACACCGTCACGGCGACCGACTCGACCGACGCGCCGCTGCCGAGCAGCTCGCCGATCGCGTAGAGCAGGCTGATCTCCTCGTAGCGTTCGGCGAGCTCGTTGGTGGCCCCGTCGCGCTCCCCCGTCGCGCTCACGCAGCAGTCGCTGGACGAGGTGCACGACGTGCGTGACGAGGTCGTCGAGCGCGGCCGCAGCCTCGCCCGTCAACGCGTGGTCATCGTGACGCGGTGCGAGCACCAGCCACACCGGCTGCACCTTGCCGCCCACTTCCCGCGCGTCAGCCCCGTGCTGCGCGGCCCATGCGCACACATCGCTGCCGGGGGCTGTGCACGCCAGCGGCGCATCGGCGCGCGACGCGGCCAGCAGGGC
>JALOPN010000303.1 GCA_025453875.1 Gemmatimonadaceae bacterium
GCTGGCTCCACCCGTTTCCGCGGTTACGCTCCTCCCGCTGGCTCCACCCGTTTCCGTGGTACTACCCCTTCCCCCACTCCCTGCACCTCCGCACCGGTACGACCTTCCCCGGATTCGCTCTCCTCTCCCGGTCGAATGCATCGCGCACCGCGCACATGGCCGCGAGGGAGGGGGCGTCGAAGAGGGATTCCATGTAGCCGAGTTTGTCGAGGCCGACGCCGTGTTCGCCGGTGATGGTGCCACCGGCGTTGATGCAGGCCTGCATGATCTCGCTCATGGCCGCGTGCACGCGCGCGGATTGCTCGGCGTCGGTCGCGTCGTAGGAAATATTGGGGTGCAGGTTGCCGTCGCCCGCGTGGAAGACGTTGCAGACGGCAACGTCGTATCGCGCGCCGATGGCCTGGATTGTGGTGAGCACTTCGGGCAGGCGCGTGCGTGGTACCACCGCGTCCTGCACGACGAGATGTGGCGCGATGCGACCCAGTGCACCGAACGCCTTCTTGCGTCCTTGCCACAGTCGCGCGCGGTCGGCGGGTTCGCGCGCGATGCGCACATCACGTGCGCCATTGGCACGGCAGCATTGTGCGATGACCTCGGCGTCGGTGTCGAGGCCCGCGTCGAGTCCATCGACTTCGGCGAGCAGCACGGCGTCCACATCGGTGGGATAGCCGGCGGCGTAGATGCTCGCTTCGACGGCGCGAATGGTGGCGCGATCCATCATCTCGAGCGCGGCCGGCACGATGCCGGTGGCGATGATGGCCGAGACTGCGCGCGCGGCGTCGGTGAGTGACGGAAAATCGGCGAGCAGGGTGCGCACGCTCGGTGCAATGGGGAGCAGTCGCACCCACACATCGGTCGCGATGCCGAAGCACCCTTCACTGCCGATGAAGAGGCCGCACAGATCGTACCCGTCGAGCTCCGACGTGGGTGAGCCGAGTTGCACGAGTTCGCCGTCGGGGAGACAGACCGTGACGGCCGCGATGTGGTTGAGCGTCACCCCGTACTTGAGGCAGTGCGGACCACCGGCGTTTTCCGCGACGTTCCCCCCGATGGTGCAGGCGGACTGGCTCGACGGATCGGGGGCGTAGTGCAGGCCGAACGGTGCGACCGCGCGCTGCAGCACTGCGTTGACGACGCCGGGTTCGACGTGAGCGATGCCATTGCCCGCGTCGATCGCGTGAATGCGTGTGAGGCGATTGAGTCCGATGACGATCGCGTTGTCGGCCAGCGATCCACCGGAGAGACCGGTGCCGGCGCCACGCGGGACGAACGGCAGGCCACGTGCGGCGAGCAGTCGCACCACGGCCACGATCTCGTCGCGGTTGCCCGGCAGCACCACAAGCGATGGTTGCGCCCGATACCCCGGAAGCGCGTCGCTGTCGTACGCGGTGAGCTCGGCGTCGCGCACCTTGACCCACCGTTCGCCCACGATCGCACGCAGCGCCTGCACGAGGGCGGCATCACCGTGCGGCACGGGGGACGCCGCACGTAGCGCGTCGAAGGCCGACGTCGCGACGCGCGCCGGCACGGTCAGGCTGCCGGCGGGGCGCTGACGGGGGCGTGCAGCGCGGCGCCGCCGCTCGACGCGGGCGTGTTCGTCACCATCTGCACGAGCGTGCGCAGATCGGCGAAGTCGAACGGCTTGAGCAGAATGTGCGTGCGCTCGCGCAGCGTCTTCTGCGCGGGGGTGAACTCGACGTGATCGCCGGTGCTGAACACGAAGCGCGTGAGCAGCTCGGGCCAATCCGCTTCGACGCGCGTTGCGATGGCCACGCCATTGGTGTCGGGGAGGTGGACATCGCAGATCACGAGTCCGTAGCCCGCGTGCTGTGCGGCCAGGAAGCTGACCGCCGAGTCGCCGTCACCGGCTTCATCGACCGACCAGCCGTTGCGCTCGAACCACTTGCGCAGCGCAAGCCGGATACCGGCTTCGTCGTCCACGAGCAACACGCGTCGGGAATCCATGCAAGGAAAGTGACGCACATCACCATGTTCCTCAATGGGAGAGCGAAAGAATGTGCCGCTGGTGTGACGGTACGGGGCGCTTTCGTGATGCCGCGCAGGGACGAGACGCACATCGGGGAGGGGCGAAACGCCGAACGCCCCGGGAGGCCGGGGCGTTCGGGTCGGGCGAGAGCACGCCGCAGCGTGCGAGACCGCATCCGCCAGGGCGGGAGCGGCTGGGGAGGGGTACGGCCTCCGGGGGGGGACGATTCAGGCCGCGGTCCAGAAACCCGCGAGGGCGCGCCCATCGGGCGACTCGCGCAGCTTCTCGAAGGCACGCTCGCGGATCTGACGAATCCGTTCCCGTGTGACACCCATGAGCGCACCGATGCGCTCGAGCGTCATGGCTTCCGCCCCTTCTTCGAGTCCGTAGTAGAGATAGAGAATCTTGCGTTCGCGTGGCGTCAGGTAGCGACGGAACACGCGATCAATGAACTCGCGCATGAGCCTCGTGTCCGTGCCTTCTTCGATCTCGACATTCGTCTCGCCCGCAAAGCGTTCGCCGAGTGTGCTCGCTTCACGGTCCTGTCGATCGACGGGTGCGTCGAGCGACACCTCGGATCCGCTCATCTGACGCGAAGCGCGCACGACATCGACCGGTTCGTCGAGCATCTTCGAGAGCTCTTCGTCGGTCGGCTCGCGGCGCAGCACCTGACTCAGCACGGTTTCGGCGCGCGAGAGCCGAATCAGCTGCGAGTTCTGGTTGAGCGGAATGCGCACGGAGCGCGTCTGCTCGGCGAGGGCCTTGAGCACCGCCTGACGCACCCACCAGACGGCGTAGGAGATGAACTTCACGCCCTGGTCGGGATCGAACTTGCGGACGGCCTTGAGCAGCCCCTCGTTGCCGATGGCGACGAGGCGGCGCTCCTCCTGCACGTCCTTGATGAGGGGGAGCTTCTGGATGTCGTACAGGTACTGGTCGAACGCAGACGACGGCGCAGAGCGGAAGAACCCGCGGGGACGGGCTCCGGCACGACTGCTGGCGGCGGCTGATTGCATAGGCGCCCTCACAACCTGTTGGGTGACCGGGAGGTGGGACCGACAGGGGAGCGTCGGCACCGGTACGGGCTGGCACGCCACAGTAGGATCATTTTCGCGCGCCGTCAACACAAATTTTTCGGGGATCATTTTCGCGCGCCGTCAACACAAATTTTTCGGGTGAGACGGCGGCGTGACGAAAAGGGGGCGGGGGCGGGGAGGCCGAGGTTGGTCAAAACGCCGCGAATCGCTGATTATGACCCATTTGTGAGTCTTTGATGGCGTTTCACTGGCGCAAAACTAGCCGACTTTTGCCCGCTACAGTCGAGCTCGCTTGGCCAGCCACACGCCCGAGTTATCAACGTCCGCCCTCGCCGGTGCCTCACGAAAGGCACGCCATCCCCCCGGCTGCCCGCGCCAGCGGTAGCCGACTGGCTGCTTCCCCGGCTGCCCGCGCCAGCGGTAGCCGACTGGCTGCTCCCCCGGCTGCCCGCGCCAGCGGCCGCTGAGCCGCTCCCAGCCCCCAGACTCACCCCAACGGCGATCGCGCCAATCGCCGGCTCTCCGCGAGCGCTGCACGCACCGCGTCGTCCGCCACCGGCGAACTCCATCGGCCTGTCGGCCCGGCGTCCATGCGACCCACCGCCGCCGGCAGCGCATACTGCACCACGCCCGCGCGCGCC
>JALOPN010000304.1 GCA_025453875.1 Gemmatimonadaceae bacterium
GGTGCGCATCAGAAGGTGATATCCACGCTGGTGGTGAACGTGCGATAGCGCGGATAGTCGAAGCTGTCGAGACGGAGAATCGTGTTGCCGACTTCCGGATCGTAGCCCTTGTAGTTCGTGAACGTCAGCAGGTTGCGACCGATCAGCGACACACCCATCTGACTCACGCCAAGGCGCGCCAGCGCGTTGGTGAAGCTCGTCGGGAGCCGGTAGCGAAGCGAGAACTCGCGCAGCTTCACGAAGCTCGCGTCCTCCACGAAGTACGACGTGGGGTCGTTCGCGGCGTAGAGGTTGACGTAGTACTCGATCGGCTTCTTGAGCTCCTGCGCCTTGCCGGTCTGATCCACGTCGCTCGAACGCTGATACTGGTACATGCGCTGGTTGGTCTGGTTGTACGCGTCGCCGCCCACCTGCGCATCCCACAACATGAACAGCGAGATGCCGCGCCACTGGATGTTGTTCGAGATGCCGTAGCGGAAGCTCGGGTTGCCGTCGCCGATCTTCACGATGGCCGCGTTGCCCACCGAATCGAGCTGACGAATGGGCATCCCCCACTGGTAGTTCGCGGTGCCGATGGTCGTGGCGGTACCCCACAGCCGCTTCGTCTCACCCTCGGTGTACTGGTTGTTCGGTCCCACCCACACGAGCAGCCCTTCATCGTTCGTCTGGAACTCGCTCGCCCGATCACCCACGTTGGCCGGCAGTTCGCTCGCGTCACCGATGAAGCGGAACCCGTACATCGCGCCGAGCGTCTCGCCCGCGCAGCGGAAGGCGATGGTCTGCGTGCGGAAGCAGGTGCGGTCGAACTCGGTGATGCGATTGCGCGAGCGATCGGCGACCAGACCGGCCCGCCAGGTGAACGTCGGACGCCGCACCAGATCGGCTTCGAGCGTGAGCTCGAACGTGTTGCCCGTGACCGTGCCCGCGTTCTGCCACTGGTTCGCGAAGCCGGCGAACCCGGCGAGCGGAACGAGAATGAGCTGGTCGGTCGTCACCTGACGCGCGTACGAGAACTGCGCCGAATACCGATCCTTCACGATGAGATCGACGCCGACCTCGGTCTCCTCCGACTCTTCCGGCCGCAGGAAGCGATTGCCAAGGTTCTGCTTCACCACGCCGCCGCCTTCGATGAAGCCGAACGTTTCGTACTGATCCGTGAAGCTGGGCCGACCACCGGCCGTACCGCGTGACGCACGGAGCTTGAACTCGTTGACCGACGCAAACGGCCACCAGGACTCTTCGCTCAGCCGATACGCGCCCGAGGCGCGGTAGTACCAGTTCTCCTGCTCTTCGGGACCGAAGAGCGACGAGCCATCCTGACGCACCAACGCGTCCACGATGAGCTTGCCGTTCCAGTCCGCCGCCGTGCTGAGCACGACAGAGTTCGTGCGAATCTGTTCGAAGAGCGACGACACGAAGCGATTCTGTGCGTTGTTGAGGCTCTTCACGCCCGGCGAGGCGAAGGTGTTGCCCTCCGCCGTCGTGGTCTGGTTGTCCTCGCGTTCCATGAGTCCGCGAACCGTCCCGCGCAACGTGACGGGTCCCACGCGCTTGAGCAGGTTCGCACTCGCGATGAGGTTGAGCGCGTCCGTCGTCCCGGTGAACTGTTCGATCTCGCCGGGCCCGCCTTCGGTGAACCCTTCGGTCTTCACACCTTGATCGAGGAAGAAGTTCGTGCGCCGATCGGAGCGATCGTAACTCAGGGTCGCGTCAAAGTTGAGCCAGCCGAGCGGCGCGTATCGCGCTTCGAGACTGCCCTGCGTGCGTGCACGCAACCGCTGGTTTTCCTCGGTGCTGAGCACGTACAACGGATTCTCCTCGCGGCCTTCCGGATCGGGCTGGAAGATGTACCGCGTGCCATCGGGATCGGGCAGCCGCAGGTTCACATCGGGCGCCTGATTGATCAGGTCGAAGAATGTGTCGCCGTAGAGATTCTGTCGCGTGGACCGGCTGTGATACGCGCTCACCGAGAACGACAGGTCACTGCGCGGTCGATGATCAAGATTGAGGCGAAAGTCATTCTGCTGATAGCGACCGGCGTTGAGGACGACGCCGTCCTCGCTCTGATTCACGACGCTGAAGAACCAGTTCGTCTTGTCGCCATTCTGCGCGATGTTGAGCGAGTTGCGATAGAAGTTGCCCGGATCGAAGAACTCCTGGACCTGATCGAAGACACTGCCGGGCGCGTAGCTCTGATCCTGAAAGCGCTCGTAGATGGGGCGCGGCACGCGATTGTTGCGGTCTACCACCTGCCCCGTCGCGTTCACCCACTCGCCCTGCGCGTTCGTGAGGAACGAGTGGCGCTGCGCCCATTGCACGCGCTGGGGCAACGAGTTGGAGCCGAACTCCGACCGCACATTGAAACGCGTCACGCCCTGCGCCAGCTCGGCGCCGCGCTTCGTGCGAATCTGGATCACACCGGCGGCGGCGCGCGCTCCATACAGCGACGCAGCGGCCGCCCCCTTCACGACCTCGATGCTTTCGATGTCCATCCCCTGCAGGTCGGCGCTCGCGCCACCGAAGGCATCGGTCTGCAGCACCCCGTCCACCACGATGAGTGGCGAGTTGGACTTGTTGATCGACGTGGGCGTGCGCAACTGGATGTTGGTGCCACTGCCCGCCTGTCCGGCGGGCACCACCGAGATGCCGGCGATCTTGCCCTGAATGGTCTCGAGTGCATTCGTGGCGGGCACGGGCGCCTGCTCGGCGGTCACCTTGCCAACCGTGAAGGGCACGCGCGTCCCGCTGCTCGGATCGACGAGGCCCGTGGACACCACGGCTTGCAGACTGAGTGCGGCACGCGACATCGCGACGTCCGCCGTCACGACGGCGCCGGCGCCCACG
>JALOPN010000050.1 GCA_025453875.1 Gemmatimonadaceae bacterium
CCCGGGCGATCCGGGAGGGCGCCGACGCCGATGGCGACCTCGGTAGGCGTCGCGGTGGCGGCGCAGCCGAGCAGCGTCAGGCCGAGCAACGCGGGAGCAGAACGAAGCAACGCAGGGCGCATGCGCAGGGTAGGCGCGGTCTGGCGCGCCGTTCGGAACGGTCAGTCCAAGTGTGTTCGGCTGTGCACGAGCCGAGATTAGCTAACGCAAGGACGATTCACGACGCGCGGCGGCACGTTTGGGTGCGCGGCGCACTCGGTGGACGGCGTGCTGCGCGGTGTTGGTGCTGCGAGCACGCGTGTCAGCGACGCGCTGGCTGTCGTGTCAGTGATTCGCCACTTGTCGACGGTTGCTTTGCGTTGAAACCGCCGGTTAGGTTCGACGGACTCCCTGTATCACTCTGCGTCACGTGTACGTGGCGTGTTCTTTCACTCGGAACTGGCATGGCCTTCATGTTCCGTCGGCGTGCGTGGATGTCCACGACGCTTCTGGTCGCTCTGGCGGTGCTCGCCGGCGCGTGCAGCACCGACTACCCCAACTCGACGTTCAATCACACGACCGATTTCAACGCGGCGAATGACGCGGTGTGGGATCGCCTGCTGTTCTGGGGCACGATCGTGTTCGTTGGTGTCGAAGCCGCGTTGCTCTATGTGATTCTGCGCTTCCGCCGTGGCAGCGCAGCGCGCGAAACGAAACCGGTCCACGGCGACACGAAGCTCGAGATTCTCTGGACGGCGATTCCCGCGGTGATCCTCGTGTTCATCGCGATCCCGACGGTGCGCACGATCTTCATGACGCAGGCGAAGGCGGCGCCCGACGCGCTGCAGGTGGAAGTGGTGGGGCACCAGTGGTGGTGGGAGTTCCGCTACCCCGAGCTGGGCATCACGACGGCCAACGAGCTCTACCTGCCGAAGGGACGCACGGTGAACTTCGCGCTCACCACGGTCGATGTGCTGCACTCCTTCTGGATTCCGCAGCTCGGTGGCAAGCGCGACCTTATCACGAACAAGACGAACTATCTCTGGTTCACGCCGAACGCCGACATCGCGACCGACGCGCTGAACGGCTTCTGCGCCGAGTACTGCGGGTCCTCGCACGCGAACATGAAGTTCCGCGTGTACACGGTGGAGCCGGCCGAGTTCGAGCGGTGGGCCGCGCATCAGGCCCGACCGGCCGTGTTCCCGGTGGCGCCGGCGGTGCCGGCGGTTCCGTCGGGGGCCGGGGTGACGCTGCAGACGGCGTCGACGGCGCCGGCGGCGAGCGATTCGTCGGCGCCCGCCGCGCCGGTTGCACCGCAGCTCGAACCGTACTGGTTCCCGAAGGAGCAGCTGCCGTCGCACGTCATTCCCACCACGAAGCTGCCGGTCGGGCTGACGTTCGACGAATCGGCGCTGGCGGCGGGTGATCCGGAGCGCGGTCGCGAACTCTACTCGCGCTCGAGCTGCATCGGCTGCCACGCGATCGCGGGCAACCCGATGTCGATGTCGAAGGTGGGACCGAATCTCACCCACGTCGCCACGCGCCACACGATCGCGTCGGGGCTGTACCAGAACGATGCCAAGCACCTGGCGCTGTGGATCAAGAACGCGCCGGCGATGAAGCCGGGCAGTCTCATGCCGACGCTCGGCGTGGGCGAGAAGGACCCGGTTCGCAAGACCGTCATGTCGGCTGCCATGGGCGGCCTGACCGACGCGCAGATCGCCGATATCGTCGCCTACCTGCAGGCTCTCAAGTAACCCCGACACCCCCCAGCGATGGCTACCATCGTCGCCGCCCCGCCGTACTCGTCAACCGCCACGGAGTCCGCGAACACCGGACTCATGAGCTGGCTGACCACGGTCGACCACAAGCGTATCGGCGTCCTCTATCTGATCACGGCGCTTGTGTTCTTCGTGATCGGCGGACTCGAAGCGTTTCTCATTCGCGCGCAGCTGGCGGTGCCCAACGGCACCGTGCTGTCGGCGGACATGTACAACCAGTTGTTCACCATGCATGGCACGACCATGGTGTTCCTGGCGATCATGCCGCTGTCGGCCGCGTTCTTCAACTTCCTGATCCCGCTGCAGATCGGTGCGCGTGACGTCGCGTTCCCGCGACTCAACGCGTTCAGCTACTGGATCTACCTGCTCGGCGGCATCTTCATCACGGTGCCGATCTTCTTCGCCGTCGCGCCGGATGGCGGCTGGTTCGGCTACGCGCCGCTGAGCACGAAGCAGTTCTCGCCCCAGATCAACATGGATTTCTGGGTGCTCGGCCTGCAGATCCTCGGCATCTCGTCGCTCGCGGCCGCGTTCAACTTCATCACGACGATCATCAACATGCGCGCGCCGGGTATGCACCTGATGCGCATGCCGATCTTCACGTGGATGTCGTTCGTGGTGCAGTTCCTCGTGGCGCTCGCGTTCCCGGTGATCACGATCGCGCTGGTGTTCCTGCAGTTCGACCGTTTCTTCGGCACGAACTTCTACGCCATCGGCGCCGGCGCCGATCCGCTGCTCTGGCAGCACCTGTTCTGGGTGTTCGGCCACCCCGAGGTCTACATCCTCATCCTGCCGGCCTTCGGTCTGGTCTCGGAAGTGCTGCCGACGTTCTCGAAGAAGCCGCTGTTCGGCTACCCGGTGATGGTGTACTCGGGCATCCTGATCGGCTTCCTCGGCTTCGGCGTGTGGGCGCACCACATGTTCGCGGTGGGCATGGGCCCGATCGCCGACGCGGTGTTCTCGCTCACGACGATGCTGATCGCCATTCCGACGGGCGTGAAGATCTTCAACTGGATGGCCACGATGTGGGACGGTGACCTGCGCTTCAACACGTCGATGAAGTTCGGCGTGGCGCTGGTCGGCATGTTCACCATCGGTGGCATCTCGGGCGTGATGCACAGCTCGCCGCCGGCCGACCTGCAGCAGACGGACACGTACTTCATCGTGGCGCACTTCCACTACGTGCTCTTCGGTGGCTCGATGTTCGGTCTGTTCGCCGGTCTGTACTACTACTTCCCGAAGATCTCGGGTCGGTTCATGAGCGAGTCGCTCGGCAACTGGCACTTCTGGCTGACGTTCCTCGGCATGAACCTCACGTTCTTCCCGATGCACTTCAGCGGGCTGCTCGGCATGCCGCGCCGCACGTACCAGTACGACGCGGGGCAGGGGCTGGAGCTCTTCAACCTGCTCTCCACGATCGGTACGCTGGTGCTGATGCTCGGCACGCTCTTCGGCCTGATCAACCTGTGGAAGTCGTGGAAGTCGGGTGAGCGCGCGTCGAGCAATCCGTGGGGCGCCCCCACGATCGAGTGGGCGATCCCGTCGCCGCCGCCGGAGCACAACTTCGACACGCTGCCGCAGATCACCTCGCGGTATCCGCTGTGGGATCTGAAGGGTGCCGTGGTCACGCACCCGACCACGGTCGCGGACGAGGCCGGTCGTGTGCAGAAGACGGCGAAGCAGCTCGGCATCCCGATGCCGAACCCGTCGATCCTGCCGCTCGTGACCGCCGTGGGCGTGATCGTGATGTTCAGCGGCATGCTCTTCACCGGCAGCAACATGAAGCTCGCGGTGGCCATCATGATCGGCGGTGCCGTCTGGTGGATCGCCGGCCTGTACAACTGGCTGCTCACGCCGCTCGAGGACGCGCACTGACATGACTGCCACCACCATGCCGGCCGCGCACGACGAGTCGCACGGCCACGGCCATCACTACACCACGCTCGGGCTCGACAATCGCAAGATCGCGATCTGGACCTTCATCGGGTCCGAGTGCATGCTGTTCGCCTCGCTGATCTCCACGTACCTCGTGTACAAGGGCCGCTCCGTGAAGGGCCCGTTCCCGCACGAGGCGTGGACCGATCCGTCGGGCAAGGTGTTCCCCGCGATTCTCGACATCCCGGTCACGTCGGCGTCCACCTTCGTGCTCCTCATGTCGTCGTTCGCGATGGTGCTCGCCCTCGCCGCCGTGCAGAACAAGGAACTGCCGAAGACCACGTTCGGTGAACGCATCCTCGGCTCGAGCAAGCTGTGGCTGTGGGTGACGTGCCTGATGGGCACGGCGTTCCTCGGCTTCCAGGCGTACGAGTTCACCGCGTTCATCCGCGAAGGGCTGACCATTCGCACCAACCTGTTCGGCTCGAGCTTCTTCACGCTCACCGGCTTCCACGGTGCCCACGTGGCGGTCGGCGTGTGCTGGCTCTTCTCGCTGCTGGCGATCGATTACAAGCGCGGCCTCGGGCCGTCCGATGCCCTCAATGTCGACATCGCCGCGCTGTACTGGCACTTCGTCGACGTGGTGTGGATCGTGATCTTCACGCTCGTCTACCTCATCAAGTAAGGGACGCGAATGGCCTCTCACTCCGCCACCGCGGGCCACGCCGACGGGCACGATCACCCGACGTGGTCCACCTACTGGAAGATCGCGGTGATCCTCTTCGTGATCACCGCCATCGAAGTGTCGGCGTTCTACATCCCGGCATGGGAAACGTCCTGGATCTACGTGCCGAGCATGCTGTTCCTCTCCACGATCAAGTTCACGCTCGTGGTGATGTACTACATGCACCTCAAGTACGATCACAAGCTGTTTCGTTCGCTCTTCACCGGTCCGCTCATCGTGGCTGCGCTCACGCTGATCGGTCTGATGTTCCTCTTCAGCAAGCTGTCGATCCGCCTCGGTCTGTTGAGCTGAGGCGGTCGCCCGACCGATCATGTCCCTGCTGCACCCCGCCGTCGACCTCGGGCAGAGCTTCACGCTCCACCCGAGCACGGTGATCGGCCTGACGGCCCTCGGCGCCCTGTACGTCTGGCGGGCGCGCCGAGGGCCGTCGGCGCTCGATCTTCAGCCCGCGCTGCCGCTGCCGACGCGCACCCGCGGCGACTCCCTCACGGGCACGCCCGCCGTCGATGCCGACGCAGACGGCCCGAGCACCGCCCAACGCGTCGCCTTCGTGCACGCGCTGCTGCTGATCTTCTTCACGCTGAACGGACCGCTGCACGACCTGAGCGATTATTACCTGTTCAGCGCGCACATGGTGCAGCACCTGATTCTGACGCTGATCGTTCCGCCGCTGCTGCTCTTCAGTACACCCGGCTGGATGCTGCGTCCCCTGCTGCGCCACCCGCTCCTCGGTCGGCTCGCCCGCTCCCTCACGACGCCCGCCTCGACGTTCCTGTGGTTCAACGTCGTGCTCGCCGTCTGGCATCTGCCACCGATGTACAACGCGGCGCTGCAGGTGCACGCGGTGCACATCGTGCAGCACCTGATGTTCATCGCGACCGCCGTGCTGATGTGGTGGCCGCTGATGAGCCGCGTCGCGGAACTGCCGCGCCTGGCGTTTCCGGGGCAGATGCTGTTCTGCTTCCTGATGGTGATCCCGATGTCGGTCGTGTCGATCTACATCGTCATGGCTGACGCGCTGCTGTACCCGGCGTACGCGATCGCGCCGCGACTCTGGGGGATCTCACCGCTCACGGATCAGCACTACGGCGGGCTGATCATGTGGATCCCCGGGGGGATCTTCTTTTATGCGGTGATGACGGTGGTGTTCTTCAAGTGGTCGAATCGGGATGAAGAAGACACGTTGGCCGTGATGGCGCGTTAGGCACGCAAGAGAATGGAGCTGATCAGCTGAAGCCGGTCGTCTCGCGACGCGCCGATGGAGCTGAGGGAGCTGGTGCGGGCTGGATGGTCCCTGAACCGCTGCAGGCGACGGATCGCGGCCGGCGCAGAACACGGACGGTTTCCGTGCGACCATCACGCTGATCGAGCGGTTCGGCTGGCTGAACTGCGGCGGGGAGCCGAACCGCACTTGCACAGCGCCATCCGCTGTTCAGCCAGCTGAACCGCCCCCGCAGCGTGCCCCGCTCGCGTCCCGATTCCGAGCCACGGCCGGACATCGCGGATCGCCCGCAGCTGTTCGGGGACCATCCAGCCCGCACCAGCTCGATCAGCTCCATCGGCGCATCACGAGACGACATGCTTCAGCTGAACAGCTGAACTGTCTGCTTCGCGACGCGCTGACGGAGCTGAGGGAGCTGGTGCGGGCTGGATGGTCCCTGGACAGCTGATGGCGAGGCACCGCCGCCGGCGCAGAGCACGGAGGATTTCCGTGCGACCATCACGCTGGGGCAGCGGTTCCGCTGGCTGAACTGCGGCGGGGAGCTGAACCGCTCTTGCACAGCGCCATCCGCCGTTCGGCCAGCTGAACCGCTCTTGCACAGCGCCATCCGCTGTTCAGCCAGCTGAACCGCCCCCTCAGCGTGCCCCGCTCGCGTCCCGATGCCGTGCTCGGGCCGGACATCGCGGATCGCCTGCAGCTGTCCAGGGACCATCCAGCCCGCACCAGCTCCCTCAGCTCCATCGGCGCATCACGAGACGACCGGCTTCAGCTGAACAGCTGAACTGTCTGTCTCGCGACGCGCTGACGGAGCTGGTGGAGCTGATGCGGGCTGGATGGTCCCCGAACAGCTGCTGTCCCGTCTGTTCGCCCCTACTCCGCCGTCACCAGAATCTGTCCCACGCGCCTCGGCAGCGCCGGGTGCTGCCGATACATGTAGTACCCCATCGCCGCCGCGCCAATCAGATTCGCGATGAACACCTGCAGCCACGTGAGTTCACCGAACCCCTGCGACAGCACCGTCGTCCAGCCCACCCATCCTACCTCGAACATCACGAACAGCCCGATGAAGCCGATCAGCGCCGACGGGGTCTGTTCCGCGAGGCTCACGACCCAGGCGAAGAACAACCCGATCGCGGTGAACATCGCGTAGTGAAACACCGTGTACATCACGAACGCGGCGGCGGCCGACGGGGCCGCGTCGGGTTGGAACAGCGTGGCGAGTGACGAGCCGAGCATGATCGGGGTGGCGAGCAGGCCACCCGCGACGGCGTCGAGGATGCCGAACCATGCGGCGATGGCGGTGGCGCCGATCAGGCCGGCGGAGATGCCTTCGCGGACGACGGGGTTCCGGGATGCGATCACGACGATGTCCTCCAGATGAGCACTGGCAGGGGGGCCGCCCGCCCGGAGGGTCCGGTGCGGCGGCGCGAGGGGGGAACGCAGAATCTTCCTCGCCGAGCGGTGGGGCGCCAGAGGTCATGGCGTCGGCAGGGTCCGCAGGGAAGATTGCGGCGACGACCAGCGTGCTGGTCCCTTCTCTAACACCCCGTGCGGCCGTCGACGTTCCGTCGTCGTCGGCGCGGGGGGCTCCTTCCCGCGCTTCGCCCTCGACTCTGTGGTGTCCAAGGAACGCCTGCTCGCGCTCGATGTCTTCCGCGGCATGACCGTCGCGGGCATGCTGCTCGTGAACAATCCCGGCAGCTGGGGCGCGATCTATCCACCGCTCGCGCATGCGCCGTGGCACGGGTGGACGCCCACCGATCTGATCTTTCCGTTCTTCCTGTTCATCGTCGGGATCACCACGCATCTCTCGCTCAGCACGCGACGCGCGCGGGGCGACGATGACGCGACGTTGATGCGGCAGGTCCTGCGTCGTGGCGCGTTGATCTTCCTGTGTGGTCTCACGCTCAACTGGTTTCCCGGCTGGAGTTGGGCCACCACCGGCGAGTTGGCCGACGCGACGTGGCCCGAGCGTGTCGTGCATCGGCTCGAGCATCTGCGCATACTCGGCGTGCTGCAGCGCATCGGGCTCGCGTATCTCATGGGCGGACTGCTCACCGTGCGCTTCGCCGTGCGTGGGCAACTCGTCGCACTCGCGGCGCTGCTCTTCGGCTACTGGGCGCTCATGACGCTCGTGCCGGTGCCGGGCACCGGACAACTCGGCTACGCCCTGCTCGACGAACCCTCGCAGGTGCTCAGCGCGTGGATCGACCGCGCGGTGCTCGGCGAAGCGCATTTGTACAGCGGCGCCAAGACGTGGGATCCGGAAGGTCTGCTGTCCACGCTGCCGGCCGTCGGGAACGTGCTGCTGGGCGCGCTCGCCGGACGCTGGATTGCCGCGCGCGAGAAGCCGCTCACCGAGCGGCTGTCCGCGCTCTTCGCCGTAGGCGCGCTGGGCATGATGGTGGGGCTCTGCTGGCACTGGGTGTTTCCCATCAACAAGCAGCTCTGGACGAGCTCGTACGTCATCTTCACGAGCGGGCTGGCCGCCGTGACGCTCGCCACGTGTCTGTGGCTCATCGACGTGCAGCAATTGCGCGGCTGGACACGCTTCTTCGTGGTGTACGGCACCAATCCACTGCTCGCGTTCATGGGGTCGGGTGTCATGGCGCGTCTGACGGTGAGCCTCATCACGTGGGTCGAGAACGGCAAGCAGGTCTCGCTGCAGGCGGCGTTCCACAAGGCCGTCTTCCTCTCGTGGCTGGCACCGCGTCCCGCCTCGTTGGCGTACGCGGTGAGCTTCGTGCTCTTCTGGTACGTGATCCTGGCCATCTTGCATCGGCGAGGGATCGTGGTGAAGGTGTGAGGTGTTCATAACGTGGACGGGTCGACCGAGACTCCGAACACGTGGGCGTTCCTCTTCTCTCGCCACGAGACTTCATGCGTCTGTCCGTTGTGCGCGCCGGCGCGATGATCTGCTGTGCCATGGCCGCGTTGGTGTCGACGACTCCGGCGTCGGGGGCGCCAGCGCCGATCCGTCCGGGCGCGGTGCTGCTGCAGCAGAGCGCGACGCGCGGCACCGCGCCACGCACCAGCGCACGGCGCACCACACCCGCGCGCAAGCCGGCGGCGCGCCGCACAACGGCGAAGCGCGTGGTGGCGCCGGTGCTGCCGGAGCTGCGCTTCACCACGCCGCGCGGCACGACGGCATTGGCGGCCGACCTTGGCGCGCTGATCGGACTCGGTACGCGCAGCGGCGACTGGGGCGCGATTGTCGTCTCGTTGACGCAGGGCGACACGCTCTTTGCCACCAACGCCGACCGCGCACTGGTGCCGGCGTCCACCATGAAGACCTTCACCGCCGCCCTCGCGCTCGAGCGGCTGGGGGCGCAGCACGCCTTCTCCACCGACGTGTTGCGGCACGGCCCCATCGACACCGACGGCGTGGTGCGGGGAGATCTGGTGCTGCGTGGCGATGGCGATCCGGGCCTCTCGCCGCGCTTCATCAAGGGGGGCGCCGATGCGCCGATGACGTTGCTCGCCGAGTTCGTGGCGGGCGCTGGCGTGAAGCGCGTCGAGGGGGACCTGGTCGTCGATGGCAGTGCGCTCGAAGACCGTCGCATCCCCGAGGGGTGGCTCGCGCGGTGGGAAGGACTCAGTTACGCGGCACCCTTCAGCGGGCTGTCGCTCAACGAGAACATCGTGATCGTGGGTGTACGTCCCAATGGTGGACGCGCCGAGGTTCAACTCGAACCGGTCACGTCGGCACTCGAGGTCATCAGCGATGTTCGCGTCGTGCGTGGACGCGCCACGCAGCTGCGCGTGACGATGGTGGGGGAGTCGCAGGTCTCGGTGACAGGTACCATCAGCGCATCCGCGCAACCGTACCGTGTGCAGCTCGTGGTCAAGGACCCGGTCACGTTCGCGGCCGGTGCGTTCCGTGAAGCACTGCGAGCGAAAGGCATCGTGGTGACGGGCGAGGTACGGCTCGGTCGCACACCCGACGATGCGGTCCTCGTCACGTCGCTGCCGTCACCGAGTGTGGCGCGCCTCGTGTCGGTGATGAATCGCGAGAGCAACAACCACTATGCGGAGCAGCTCTTTCGCAACGCGGCGCGCGGACCGGGACGCGATCAACCCGGCAGTGCGGCGCACGCGTACCAGACGCTGCGCGAGTTCCTCGAATCGCGCGTTGGCGTGGCGCCGGGACAGGTCGTGGCCACTGACGGCAGCGGACTATCCGTGCTCGATCGCGTGACACCACGTGCGCTCGTGCAGCTCATGGCGTACGCGCACCGCGCGCCGTGGGGGAGCGTGTTTCACGCCTCGTTGCCGGTGGCCGGCGAGTCGGAGACACTGCGGTTGCGGATGCGCGATACCCCCGCCGCGGGGAATCTGCACGCGAAGACGGGTACGACGAACGAAGTTGTGTCGCTCGCGGGGTACGCGACCGCGGAGAATGGGGAACTGCTCGCGTTCGCGTTCTTGTACAATGGCACCGATCGTTATCGCGCGCGGGAAACGATTGACGCGATGGGTCCGACGCTGGCGGGGTTCAGTCGCTGAGGGCGCCCCCTCGGGTTGCGATGCCGTGCCCTGCGCCTGTCGCATCTCCAGCAGCTGATCCGCTGCAGCCAGTCGTCTCGCGATACGCCGATGGAGCTGACGGAGCTGGTGCGGGCTGGATGGTCCCTGAACAGCTGCAGGCGACGCACCGCATGGCGCGTGGGGCAGGGGCGGTTTCCGGGCGACCATCACGCTGGTGCGGCTGTTCAGCTGGCTGCCAGGTCGCTGACGCTGGTCGGCTGGCCGTTCCAGCTGGAGCAACAACCAGCCAGCGCTTTCAGCCCCCCAGCGTGCCCCGCGCGCGTCCCGACGCATCGCCACGCAAGGGCATCGCGCATCGCCTGCAGCTGTCCAGGGACCATCCAGCCCGCACCAGCTCCATCAGCTCGGTCAGCGCCTCTACCTGCGGCTGGTTCAGCTGAACAGCTACTGCGACAGCGAGCTGCTGCGACAGCGAGCTACTGCAACAGCGAGCGGCCGTCAGCCGATTCGCCGAGTTTCCGCTGATCATTCACCCCCGCCCCCTCCCCACTCCCCGTCTCGCCTCACCCGCGCGCAGCACCACCGCT
>JALOPN010000305.1 GCA_025453875.1 Gemmatimonadaceae bacterium
ATGGCGCACCGTGCGGTGCACATGCACGCCCTGTCGCGGCAGCCGGTCGTGCTGCTGATGGTCGATCTCGACAAGTTCAAGCTCGTGAACGACATGTATGGTCATCAGGCGGGTGATCAGACGCTCGTTGGCGTGGCGAAGTGTCTGAGCAAGGTGTTCCTGCGGCAGTCGGATGTGGTGTGCCGCTACGGCGGTGACGAGTACGCGGTGATTCTCAACAACACCGACGCGAAGGTGGCGCAGATGCTCTCGCGTCGCCTGCTCGATGCCGTGTCCACGATGCCGTCGCCGCATCCGAACATGGAGTTCGCGGTTGGCGCCTCGGTCGGCATTGCCGAGTACGATGGCGAAGAAAATGTCGACGCGTGGATCGCGCGTGCGGATCGTGCGCTCTACACGGCGAAGCAGAGCGGCTCGGAGCGCATTGCGCTGGCCGGCGCGACGCTGGCGGTGAGCTGAGCGTCTCCACCCTTGTGCATGCGTGGTTTGCGGCGGACGTTCCCGAGCGGGGCGTCCGCCGTGGTCTTTGGCGCGGCGCACGGGACGACGTCAACGAGGATCGCCGGTATGCGAACAGGATGGCTACGCGTGGTGACGTTGGGGCTGATGGCAACGCTCGTGAGCGGGTGCACCGTGCTCAACAGCGTGATGACGAGTTCGGGGTCGCCTGCGCCGCCGGCCGGCCCCTACGAGCCGATCCGCCGCGGCGGCGGGCTGCTCTTCGTGGCCGGCCAGTTGGGCACCCGCGACGATGGGACGCTGGTGGCGGGTGGTGTGCAGCCTGAGACCCGCCGAGCGCTCGAGAAGATCAAGGCGCTCGTGGAGAGCGAAGGGAGCACCATGGACCGCGTCGTGAAGTGCACCGTGTTCCTGGCCGACATCGCCGAGTGGGACGCGATGAACGTGGAGTACGCGAAGTTCTTCCCTGGTCGGAAGCCGGCGCGGACGGCGGTGGGCGGGATCGGGATCCCGCGGATGGGGCGGGTCGAGATCGAGTGTATCGCGGCGGTGGAGTGATGGTGCATTGCCGCCACGGGTGATGCAACTGTCCAACAGTCTAGAGTGCTGCCGATGCCCGGCGTCGTGGTGTGTGACAAAGCGCACAGACGGAGTGTCCGGGGCCAACTGCCGGTTTCGATGCTCGGTTCTCACGGCCTGTTCATTGCAGTTCTTCACGTGAGAGTCTGGCGTTTCAGGCTCGTGTGATGTTCCCTCTTGCTCTGAATCCTCCATGTTCAAGGCTTCGTTTCCCCGCCGAGTCGCGACACTCTCGGCCGCGCTGTTCCTGAGCGCGTCGGTGGTTGGTGCGCAGGCGCGCGGTGGTCCGCGGGCGACCCCGACATCGGGCCCGAACTGCACGCTCGCGACCTTCAGCGTCGCGTTCGTCAACTGCTGGAATGAGCCCATCAGCCTTGGCGGTGGCAACGCGTGGGACGGGCCGAACGGCGCGACCATGGCCGCCTGGCTGAACACCAATGCGCCCGCCGGCGCGACGTGGACCGGCGTCGAGAAGGTCGATGATGCCTCCGGCTCGGGCAACGGCACCGCGTTCGACTTCACGCGCTCGAGCGCAGCCGGGACCATCACGTTCACCCCGGACCTGACCGCGGGGTGGTTCGCAGTGGCCTTCAAGCAGGCGACGACGCACGTCGTCTACACGTTCAACAGCGCGTCCGATGTGTCGGCGCTGACGTTCAACCTCAACAGCGTCGGCGACCCGTTCAACGGTCTGTCGAACGTGTCGCTGTGGCGTGGCAAGACGTGTGATGACTGCGGGCCGCCGGACCCGTCCGTGGTCCCCGAGCCCGCGGCGCTCTCGCTGCTCGGCTTCGGTCTCGTGGGCCTCGCTGCCGTGCGCCGTCGCCGGCGCGCCTGAGCTCGCAGTGATCTGCAGAACGCGCCCCGGTTGCCTGGCAACCGGGGCGCGTTGCGTTTGACGGGTCGTACGAGCGCCTACCCACGCGCCGCGCGCAGCGCATTCACGATGACCGCCACATCGATCACCTCCTGCGCCACCGCCCCGAGCGTCGGTGGCAACTGCCCGACGAGCGCGAGTCCCATGCCGACCACACTCAGTCCGAGCCCGACGGCGATGCTCTGCGTCGCGATGCGCATCGTGTCCTGACCAATGGCGACCGCGTCCACGACGCGTTCGAGATCGTCCACCAGGAGCACGACGTCGGCGGCTTCGGCGCTGACGCCGCCGCCGTGACCGGCCAGCGCGACACCAACCGATGCCAGGCTCAGCGCAGGCGCGTCGTTCGTGCCATCGCCCACCATGAGCACTTGGCGACCCTGCGCCTGCAGCGCGGCGACACGCGCGAGCTTGTCCTCGGGGTGCAGATCACCCGCGTGCCGGGTGATGCCGAGCGAGGCGGCAACTCGCGCCGCGAGGTGAGGGCGCAGCCGATCGGCGAACTCGACACGCGCGAGCTGCGGCGGCTGCTCCGGCGTCTCTTCCACGGCAATCCACGCGCGCAAACCGTCGTGGGCGACATCGAGCGCGTCGAGTGGTGTCGCGCTGGCGGGCATGACCTCGCGGACGTAGCGCGCCGAGCCCACCGCAACGCGGCGATGGCCAACGAGCCCGACCACACCACGGCCCGGCGTTTCGTGCGCGTCCTCCGCGCGGGCAATCGTCAGGCCGCGCGACTCGGCGTGCGCGACGAGGACGCGCGCGAGCAGATGACCGGAGCCCTGCTCGACGGCCGCCGCGTCCGCCAGTATCGCGTCGGCGTCGGCGCCGTCGTAGGCGTTGAGTTCGGCCACCTCGGGACGGCCAACCGTCAGTGTGCCCGTCTTGTCGAACACGGCGGTGTTCACGCGTGAGAGCGACTCGAGCGCGCTGCCATGGCGCACGATCACGCCGCGTCGCGCAGCACGATTCACGCCGCCAATGAAGGCGACGGGCGCGGCGAGAATGAGTGGGCATGGCGTGGCCACCACGAGCACCGCGAGCACGCGCGATGCGTCATGCGAGATGAACCACGCGAGGAGACACACGAGCAGCGTGAACGGCGTGAACCACACCGCCCAGCGATCGGCCAGCCGCTGCAGCGGACTCCGACTCGCCTGCGCGTGGCGCACGAGTTCGACGATGCGCGCATACTGGCTCTCGGCGGCCACGCGCGTGGCCCGCAGCGTGAACGCGCCGCTGCCATTGAGCGCGCCGGACGGAAGCGGCGTGCCCGGCGCAACGCGGACCGGCACGGGCTCGCCGGTCAACCGCGACGTGTCGACGAGACTCGTGCCCGAGTCCACCACACCATCGCACGGGACCAGTTCGCCGGCGCGAATGAGGAGGCGATCGCCGAGTTGAATCTGGGCGACGTCGATGTCGTGCACGCGCTCTGACGGGTCGAGTCGATGGGCGTTGCGCGGTGCATCGGCCTCGAGCGCCGCGACCGCATTCGACGCCCGATCGACGGCCCATGCTTCGAGCGCCTCGCCGCCGGTCTGCATGATGACCACAACCAGCCCGGCCAGCGGTTCGCCGAGTGCGGCCGCGCCCACGATGGCCATGGCCGCGACAATGTCGGCCGCGAACTGTCCACGAAGCATCCCGCGCACCGTGTGCCAGACCACCGGTGCGCCCGTGAGGACGAGGCCCGCGAGCCAGAGCGTCTCCCGATGTCTGGCCAGCGATGGGGTGAGCCCCGCCAGGGCGCCAGCCACGAGTACCAGCAGCGCGGCCACCGGTAGCAGCGGAATGCGGCGTATGAGCGAGGAGCGCGATGGGGACATGGGTGGTCGGAAATGAAGCGGGGGGTTACACTCCGCTCGGACCGGTACGTCGATGCAGGCGGATCCTCCGGAACGCTACGCGCGGAAGGCGCGAACAGGAAAGGCATGAGCGATCGGCACTCCCAGGCCGCTCTCGAGGCGATCATCGACATCGCACTCGATGCGGTGATCGTCCTCGACGAAACGTTTCGCATCGTCCGATTCAATCGGGGGGCGGAGCGCATCTTCGGTTGGCAGGAAGCGGACATGCTGGGTGAGCCGCTCGATCGCCTGCTGCCGTTGGCACTCCGTGCCGTGCATCGCAGTCACATGCGTGGGTTCTCGACCGGCCCCGCCGACGCGCGCCGCATGGGCGAACGGCGCGTCATCGCGGGGCTGCGTCGCAACGGCGAGGAGTTTCCGGCCGACGCGTCCATCTCGCGGGTGACGGTGGCGGGCGAGCGCACGTACATGGTCATGCTGCGCGATGTGAGCGAGCGCAAGCGGAGCGAGGACCGGCAGCGCATGCTCGCAATGGCGGGGTGGGTGCTGGCGGGGTCGCTCGATGAAGACTCCACACTGGCAACCATCGCGGAAATGCCATTGCCCTTGTTGGGCGACTGGAGTCTCGTGCAGCTGTTCACCGAAGACGGCCTCGTGCGCCGCGTCGCGGCATCACACGCCGATCCGACGCAGGCCGCCGAGCTCGCGGAGTTGACGGCGATCGTGGCGGATCAGCCCGCGGAGCAGTCGCGCTACGGCAGTCCGGCGCGCGTCGCGCACGAGGGCGCGCCCGTGGTCGTGTCCGATGTGAGCAGCTGGTTCGATGCGGCACTTCCCGGAGCGGGGCCGAACGCGCTCGCGCGTCGTCTGGGGGCGCACAGTGTCCTCGTGGTGCCGCTCCGCGCGGGTGGTCGCGGATTTGGCGCGATCAGTCTCGTCCGGACCAGCGCGGGCTCGGGACACTCGCCCGAGGAGCTGTCGGTGGCGGAGCAGTTCGCGGCCAGCGCGGCACTCGCCCTCGAGAATGCGCGATTGTATCAGGAGGCGCGCGCGGCTGTCCGAGAGCGCGATGAACTGCTGGCGATCGTCTCGCACGATCTGCGGAATCCGGTCAACGCCATCGTCATGCTCACCGGGGCGCTGCTCGCGCAGAGTGATGCGGGCGCCCCGGTCTCGGTGGAAATCGAACAGCTCGAGGCCGTGCGCGCGGCGGCGCGGCAGGCTGACGGGCTCATTCAGGACCTGCAGGACGTGTCGCGCATCGCGACCGGGCGTTTGCGCGTGGACGCGCGCGAGGTGGCCATCGACACCGCACTGCACCAGACCGTC
>JALOPN010000306.1 GCA_025453875.1 Gemmatimonadaceae bacterium
GTCCGCGAACACGGCGCCGCGAATGTGCCGCGTCGCGTACTCCGCACGCGCATCGCGCCCCGACGCGGGCATGTACCAGCTCGCATCGAGCACCACGAGATCCGGCGCACCGAGGTGCGCCGCCAACCACTCCGTGGACACGAGGGGCGTGGGCATTTCCGCCGCCCGCGCGGTCGCGTCGGGCCATTGCACCTGCAGCGCACCCGACGGACAGCGCGCAACCTGCGCGGCGATGTCCTCCGGCGACGCGGCGCCGACGTCCACCCAGCGCTTGCGTCGCACATCGAACACCGCAGGCAGTCCGAAGGTCACGGTGATCCCGTGTCCTTCGTACACCTGCAGGCGAGTGCTCATGCGAACTCCGGGGCGCGTACGGTGGTGGGGCGACGGTTCGAACCTAGCTCACGCGCGCGGGCCATCGCCAGCCGGAACGCGACGGAGCCGCCAGGCGGAGAGCGCGGTGAAGAGCACCCCCACCGGCAGCGGCTCGAGCAGCGAGAAGCCGAGTCGGACGAGCGGGTTGCTGTAGCTCGCCGCGAAGGCATCGAGGTCGGCGCGCTGGGTGGCCAGCGCGGCCTCGCTGGCGCCCGCCGCCTTGGCCTTGGCCAGCGTGTAGTCGGCGTACCCCTGCATGAAGTCGGGGAGGAACGTGCGATAGACGAACTCCCACGCGAGCGCGTAGCAGACGGTTGCCACCGCGGTGATGCCGAGTCCGATCGCGATCCCTTGGCCGAACGTCAGGTGGCCGCCGCCCACGGTGTCGCGCCAGCCGCGGACCCCGAACCAGATCATGAGAAAGGCGAGCACCATCGTGGTATAGCCGATGATGGCCGCATACTCGAAGCCGATCTGTTCGCCGAAAGGGGCGGTGAGCACCATACTGCCGGCGAGGATGGCGCCGGCGAACAGGCCATAGCGAAGAATGACGGGACGCATGCTGGCAACTCCTGAGGGTGAGGGGATGCGCACGACGTGTGCGCGGCGGCCAGCATGGCGGATCGGGAGGCGTCGCGCGTCACCCGAAGGGATGATTTTTCGCGCGCGCCGTGAAAATCATGCGAATGGACGAGGCGTTCCGTGTCTCGGCAGCACGGTGTCACCCGATCAGGCGGCGTTCACGGGCCACCTGCACGGCCTGCGTACGGCGACTCACGTCGAGCTTGGCGTATATGCGGCTGCTGTGCGTCTTGACCGTGTTTTCGCTCACCCCGACTTGCGCGGCGATTTCCCGCGTGGAGAGTCCGACCGCGATCAGCGCGAGGATGTCCAGCTCGCGCGGCGTGAGGCCCGAGCGGGCGACGGCCACCGGATCGGGGGAGAACGGCTCGTTGGGCGCACCAACCGGGGTCGTCTCGGGGCTCACGCCGGCGATCACGGCTGAGGCGTCGGCCACGGGCCGCAACCGTTGCCCCAGCCACAAGCCGACCCCCGCAAAGAGGAGCGCCACGAGTCCACCATACAGTTCGAGCGACCGGTGGAGCACCAGCCACCGGTACTCGATGACGCGCAGCACGACGATGAGCACGCCCCCCACCCCGCCGAACAGCAGGATGGTGCGCCACGGCGCGGAACGGTGCGGGACGGAGGCGGACGAGGGCGACTCGGACGGCATGTCGGGCAGGACTCAGCGCGCGGTGAGCGCGAGCCGCGCAGCGGCGAAGTCTTCGAGCGCGTGCCCCACCGACTTGAACAGCGTGACGTCCGCAAGTCCGCGCCGCACCGCGAGCTGCGACCGCATCACCTCCCCGAGCTCGGCGCGCACATGGCTCGCGTCGATGACACCCGCCGCGATCGGCTGGGTGAGATCTCCAGCCGTTGGCAGGGCGCCACTGCGCGTATCCACCACGACGCGCGCGCGCCGGATCAGCGCATCATCACTCTCGCGCATGGCGGGCGTGAAGCCACCAACGAGATCGACGTGTGTGCCATCGCCGACCCACTCGCCGAGCACGACCGGCTCGGTCGCCGTCGTCACGCAACTCACGATGTCGGCGGCGGCCACTGCGGCGGGGCGATCGGTGGGGACCTCGACCTCGAGACCTTCGCGTGCGAGTTCCGCTGCGACCGCGGCCGCCGATGCGGCGCTGCGCCCCCAGACGGCGAAGTGCGTGAGCGCCGGCAGCAGCGCGCGGTAGCCGCGCAGCATCCAAGGGGCGAGGCGTCCGGTGCCGATCACCAGCAACCGGCGAGCGCTAGGGAAGCTCTGCACAGGTGAATGAAAAGGGGCGATGTGGACAAGTTCTTGGTAATCAGGCGCGGGCGAGGCTCGGTGCGACGGGTTTCGCTGCGGGGACACGCCGTCGGTTGGCGTGCAGTCGGCCCGCTGGGGCCGAGGTTGGCGCGCGCGCCGACACTACGTGCCCTGCGGCACCAGTCGGTGCCGCACGAGATACAGGTTCGCGAGGGCGCACGCGGCATACGCGCGCACCGTGTTTTTCGCGAGGCCGCGGTAGCGGACCTTCGCAAAGCCCCAGAGCCGCTTGATCACATGAAAGGCGTGCTCCACCCGCGCTCGAGTGCGCGAGCGCGTCGCGTTGATCGCATCCCAGTGCGGCGTGCGACGGCCGCTCTTGTTCACCAAATAGCGACCACCACTCAGCTCCCAGTGGAGCTTGTCATCGGCCTTGTAATACGCCTTGTCGCCGTGCAATGTCGTTTC
The DNA here is from genome assembly GCA_025453875.1 of Gemmatimonadaceae bacterium. Taxonomy (GTDB): domain Bacteria; phylum Gemmatimonadota; class Gemmatimonadetes; order Gemmatimonadales; family Gemmatimonadaceae; genus JAABRT01. The sequence goes on from JALOPN010000306.1 coordinate 2,660, forward strand.
CGCCCCGTGCAGCAGGTGCGGCAGTTGCGTGATATCAGCGGCTGCGGCGTCGGTCGTCGTCAGCGAGTGCACGAGCCCGCGTCGATCGGTCCCGATGTGCAGCTTCATCCCGAAGTACCACTGATTGCCCTTGCGCGTCTGTTTCATCTCCGGATCCCGCGTCTGCGTGGCGTTCTTCGTCGAGCTCGGCGCGCCGATAATCGTCGCGTCGACAATCGTGCCCGCCTTGAGCAGCAGTCGCTGCTCCTCGAGCAGGGCCTTGACGGCATCGAAGATCTGTGCGGTGAGTTGGTGCCGCTCGAGCAAATGGCGGAAGCGCAGGATCGTCGATTCGTCGGGCACCGTAT
>JALOPN010000307.1 GCA_025453875.1 Gemmatimonadaceae bacterium
GTCTTGAACGATCCTGACCTCCGCGCGCGCGACCGACGCGCCCACCGCGCGGGCGTACAATCCCGGCGGGACACCCACGATGCGCCGGAAGTGTCGTGTAAGATGACTCTGATCGGCGAAGCCTGTCGCGAGGGCGACGAGCGTCAGCGACTCGCCTGCCGCGATCCGTCGCTTGGCCAGTTGCACCCGCTGCTGGATGACATACGCGTGCGGTGGTAGCCCAAGCTCCCGACGGAACGTCCGGATGAGATAGAGCGGATGCAGGCCGACAAGCTGCGCCAGTGCGCTCAGCGACACCGACTCGGTCAAGTGCGCCTCCAGATACTCCCGTACGATACCGACAGCACGCGACGCGGAACGGAGCGGTGCCACAATGGGCGGCACAACGGCATGGCGTCGAAGCAATCCGGCGAACAGCACCAGGAAGCGAGAGTGTGCCTCGAGGGGTTCCATACCACCCAGCAGCGCGTGCACGATGGCGCCAATCTCGCGGGAGCCATGCGAGTCATCGAACACCGGCGCCCCGAAGCGCGGGAGCCGCCCGGTTCGATCCGCGAGTTGCGACGCCACATCCGTAAGCAACGTCGCCGGAGGATACAGCATGCGATAGGACCAGCCGCCCTGATCACCGGGGCGGCCGGTGTGGACATCACCCGGATTGTTCACGATGAGCGCTCCGGCCCCCGCGCGATGTGTTGCACCACCCCACTCGGAGACGTGGCTCCCCGCATCGACGACGCCGATGGCAAACTCTTCGTGTGTGTGTTTGCCGAAGACCTGCGTCAGATAGGTAGCTTCCAGGATTTCTGTGTCGGCGAGATACGGCACGCGGGCGAAGCGGATCTTATCGCGGCGATTGCTCTGCATTATTCGTCGAGAGGACAGCGTGGCGCAGGTTGGTTCCCCACCGGATCAGTTCGAATCTATTCGACGATCGCGACGTACGTGTCCCGCATCCACGGCAGACTCCGGACACTCGTCGCCGAGGTTCGCCCTGCTGTTCCCGCCACACTCGACACGGAGAAAGATGACATGCAAGTGAATGGGGTGATCGGGATTGCGGGCGTACTGGGTCTGCTGTTGTTGACCGGCACCGGCATCGCGCTGGTCCGGCGTGAGGCGGTGTCGGGCCGCTGGCTGCTCGTGGCCTCGGGATTGGTGCTGCTCAATGACATGCTGCTCACGAACGCGTACGGGCTCCTCCCAACGTTCATCGCCGTCAGCGACTACAACTGGCAGGGGAAGCTCCTCGCTCTCGGCGCGACCCTGGTGGTGGCATCCACGCCGGCGTTCGGCTGGCGGGACTCTGGCCTGACGTTTCGTCAGGAATCGCCGGGCCACGCGTGGGTAGCCATGGTCAGCGTGCTGTACGCCGGGATCTTCCTCGGCCTCGCGCTACTCCTTCCGAACGAGCCGGCATCACCGGAACAGATCGCGTTCCAGCTGACGATGCCGGGGATCGAAGAGGAGACATTTTATCGGGGCGTGCTGCTCGTGGCGCTCTTCCGGGCCTTTCCGGAACGGAAGGAGCTACTCGGCGTCGAATGGAGCTGGGGGGCGATCGTGTCGTGCGCTCTGTTCGGACTCGCCCACGCCTTCGGCTTTCGCAGCAGACACTTCCAGTTCGACCCGCTGACCATGCTCCTCACAGGTGGTCCCTCGCTCATCGCCGTCTGGCTCGCCCTCCGGAGTCGAAGCGTCCTGTTACCGATTCTGCTGCATAACTTCGGGAATGTGATTGTCCTGCTGGTCTGACTGCGCGGGCTGAAGGATGAGAGTCGGCGCATGAAGGAGCTGTCCGTGGATTGGCCATGCTCATGCGCCGTCCATCAGTCGCGCGGTGCCAGAGACGCGGATGGAGCTGCCCCACATGGGTGAGACCTCGGCCCGGAGCAGTGAGCGCATGCCCATGTCCTCGCCCTGCACGACGTCGATCACGCCGCCGTGGGGCCAGCCGAGATCGCGCAGGTAGCCACCCAGGGCCGCCGTCGCAGCGCCCGTCGCCGGATCTTCGTACACCCCGCCCGAGGCGAAGGGGTTGCGGGTGTGGAAACGTTGTGGCGTCTCGGCGTAGGCGAGAAGCACGGTCACGAGCCCGGCGCGCTGCATCAACACCCGCCCCGCCTCCAGCTCATAACGCATCGCCGCAAGGGCGGCGCGACTCTTCAAGGCGAGGATCAGGTGGTCGGCGCCGGCGTGGATCAGGGACGGCGGGATGCGGGGATCGAGATCGGTTTCGCCGTAGCCGAAGAGGCGCAGCGTGTCGGCCACCAGCTCCGCCGGCGCCGGCTTGCTCCAGGTTGGCGGCGATTGAAGCGCACTCGCGACCGTCGCACCCTCGCGGCGGCCCTCCACGGTGATCGTCGCCTCGTTCAAATGCAGCGCGAACGTCCCGTTGCCCTCTCGGAGCGCCAGGGCGGCGCCAAGGGCAATGGTGGCGTGGCCGCAGAACGGCACCTCGCGCTGGGGGGCGAAATAGCGTACGCGCCAGGCGCCGTCCTGCGGCGCTGCGAACGCCGTCTCCGAGAACCCTACCTCCGCGGCAATGCGCTGCATCTCCGTCTCGTCCGGCAACACCTCTGCGATCACCACACCCGCCGGGTTACCGCCCACGGCGCCATCGGAGAAGGCCGCGATCTTCAACACCTCTACCATCCGTATACTCCTCTGCTCTCAGCAGTCATCTTCGCAGGTCTACCAGGATAGCGCCCGCCAGCCGCTCACTGACCGAATGCGCGCTGACCAACGGCATGGAGCACCGCACGTCGGAGGCACTCGAGCGCTGGTCGGAGGTCGCCGGCTCGCCAGATCATGTGCAATGAGAAGGGCAGCGAGAA
>JALOPN010000308.1 GCA_025453875.1 Gemmatimonadaceae bacterium
CCTCGGGGCTGTCCGCGCGGCGCCGACGCGGCGGGCGCTTGGGACGGGGCGTGGGTGCCTCAGCGGCGGCTACGGGCCCCTCGTCGGGGGCGTCGCGGTACGGATTCGGCTCACCGCCGATCTCCGAGCCCTGGGCATCACGGGTCCGCGGCCGACGGCCACGGCGGGTTGGGCGCTTCGGTTCGTTCATGCTGTACTGCGTGGGTCGTGGCGGATCGGCGGACGCCGATCCTCGAGTGCGGCGCCTTCGCGCCGGGTCCTGCAAGCACACCCGGTCCGGGATCGACCGCACGCGGCGCCTCGTGGCGCGATCGCGCGCATCGATGATGCGGGAGTTGGACGGATGTTGGTCTGGCCGTCGTGCGCCGAGAGGCTGCGCCTCCCGGTCTCAGCTAGGGACGATGCCATCGTGTCCGATGGCCCGGCGCTCGGGCGCCGTCGTCTCGGGTCCAGTTGGTGTTCGACGTGCGGCCGCGTTGGCGGTGGACGACAGGAACCGACTGGCAGGGACCTGCAAGGGTCGTCGCGAGCGTTGTACGATGATACGCCGCAACCGCCCGGAATGTTGCAGGGTGTCCGGATTCGCGCAAGACGCGCGCGAACACCGGTCGGACGATCGGCGCCGATGCGACGTCACGATGGCGTCACGTCACACATTCCGGCGCGACTACATTTCCCCCGCATGATTGCACCCCAGACTGACCTGCGCACGGCGATCGGACGCGCCGTCGCCGAGTACGAAGCCTCCGGCAACATGGGGCTCCTCATGGAGCGCTTGCACATGCTGCGGGAGGGCGCCACCGCCGACGCGCTGGTCGCCGCCGTTGAACCATGGCGCGAGATGCCGGAAGTCGCCGGCCCGATCTACGAACGCGTCGTGGCCGAGCAGCCGAACAACGCGCGCGCGCTCGTCATCCTCGCCAACGCCTACTGGTTGAGCGGCCGCGGGCCTGACGTCGTGGGTGCGCTGGCCGACCGCGCCATCGCGGCCGACCCGCAGAATCGCGGCGCGTGGCACATGTGGGCGCTCACCGAATCCAACCAGCGTGATCGCACCATTCGCTGGATTCAGGTCGTGGAGCGCTTCCCGCAGGACCTGCTCGCCAAGGCGGCGCTGGCCGACAACGCGGCGTCGCTCGCGAGCGCGGAGATGGACAAGGAAGCGCTCGCGCTGGCCATTCGCACGTACGAACAACTGCACGCGGCGGCCACGAGCGATCAGCAGCGCACCGCGCTCGAGACCGCGCTCAACACCTTGCGCAACTACCGACTGTGAGCCCCGATCACGATCAGCACGCGCCGCCGCCGGCGCCGTCCGCTGCGTCCGACGCCGCGACGTCACTCGCCGAGTTTCGCGCGTTCCGCGAGCGCATGAACACGCGCATCCTCGGCGAGAACAATCTCGTCATCAATCGCTTCTTCAATCTCGATGGGCGCGCCTACGAAGCCGGGGCGCTCGACGTGAAGACGAAGGAACTGCTGGGCCTCGTCGCGTCGCTCGTGCTGCGCTGCGATGACTGCATCACCTATCACATCGTGCGCTGCGCCGAAGAAGGCGCCACGCGCGACGAGGTGTTCGAGACGATGAGCATCGGGCTCATCGTGGGTGGCAGCATCGTGATTCCGCATCTGCGGCGCGCGGTCGATCGCTGGGACGAACTCGCGCGCGCGTAACGTGCGTCAGGGCGGGGTGCCGGCCACCTGCGCCGGATCCCCGTCGCTCACGTAGCGGCCCTTCACGCCCGCCTGTTCGAGTCGTTGCAGCGTGGGGAGCAGCGGCATGCCCTTGCCGAGCGGAATGCGCGGCAGCGATCGCGGGTCGAACTGCGGGTCGTGCGGACTGCGCGCCGGCCCGCCGGCCACTTCGAAGACGGCGTCGTACGTATAGCGCAGCGTGCGTCCGCTCTTCGGATCGGTCCACGACCCGCCCCACGCGAGCGGTCGATTCTTCGGCCACATGCCGAGGGGCAGGGCAAAGCCACGAACGCGATAGCCCGGCATGGCCGAGTCGATGGCCAGTTCTCCGCGCGCAATCTGTTCCTGCACGAACGCGTCGTCGTACTTGTCGAGACGCGCGTGCCAGAGCGTGTGGTTGCAGAGCTCGAAGCCCAGGGAATCGAGCTGCTTGAGCTTGGTGAACCGCCACGCCGTCTCCTGCCCCTCGATGCCCTTGTTGCCGAAGAAGCTGCGGCCGGCTTCGGCGCCGCTCAGCAAACAGAAGGCACCGCGGGCCCGCCAGCCGGGCTTGTCCTTCGCGAAATCGAGCCAGATGCCCAGCGCGCTCGTGGGATCGACGGTCAGGGATCCGTTATTGTTCACGTAGCGGAACTGACTGGGCGACGCGTCGTCGAACACGAACAGGACCGGCGACGTGCCGGCGGGGAGATCGATTCGCTTGTCGAGCAGCTCGCCGAGGCCGATCGGGCGGTAGCCCAACCGGTACAGCGTGTCGAGTTCGGCCCGGAAACGTTCGCGGCTCACGGCGTAGCTGCCATCCTCGTCCACGACGAGGTGGTACTCGACGATCGGGATGCGGCCGTACTCGTTGGCGGGCAGTACCGTGACGGGTCCGGCGTCCGGGGCTGGTGGCGTGGTGGGTGCGGTGGTGCCAGCGGTCACCGCCTCGGGACGAACCGTGTCACCAATCGGGGCGTCCAATCGTACGGCAGGCGTGGAATCGGTGGTGGCGCCCACCTCGGGCGCGGCGTCTGACGACGCGCAGGCCGTCAGGGTACAGCAGGCGAGCGTCCCGGTGAGGAGCCGGGTGGCAATCCAACGCGACATGGCGACGGGGTCGAGCGAACGGATGGAGCACAACGCGAGGCAGAACGATACGA
>JALOPN010000051.1 GCA_025453875.1 Gemmatimonadaceae bacterium
CGACGCGGAGCGTTGTCTGCGCGACACGCTGGCCGCGCTCGCGGGTGATCGTGGCGCCTCCGACGCGGCACGACACGAGCGGCTCGCGTCCACGATTGCCTGCAAGGCGGCGATCAAGGCCGGCGACGTGCTGTCGCCCGGTGAGATGCGCGCGCTGTACATCGATCTGGCGCGCACGACGCTCCCCGCCAACGACGTGCATGGTCGCGCGGTGATCGTGCGGCTCTCGTGGGATGAACTCGATCGACGGTTCGGGCGTGGCTGAGCGCGGCCAACCCGTGACCCCGGACGTCGCACCCACGACGACGGCTGATCCTCCGATCGCGGTGATCTGTGGACCGACGGCGGCCGGCAAGTCCGCGTTGGCGCTGGCGCTCGCGCGCGAGATGCCCACCACGATCATCAGCGCCGATTCGCGTCAGATCTATCGGGGATTCGACATCGGCACGGCGAAACCCACACGCGATGAGCGTGCGCAGGTACCGCACGTGGGTATCGACGTTGCCGAGCCGACCGAACGCTGGTCCGCGTGGCAGTGGGCGAGCGCGGCGAGGGTCGCCATGGCCGAGGCACGCGCGGCCGGACGCGTACCGCTCGTGGTGGGTGGCACCGGCTTCTACATTCGCGCGCTGATCGCGCCGCTCGCGCCCATCCCGCCGCTTGACGAGCGCGCGCGGCAGGCGCTTGCGCGTTGGCTCGATACGCTGGCGCCACACGACCTGCAGCGCTGGTGCTCGCGGCTCGACGCACCCCGCGCCTCCTTGGGGCCGACGCAGTGGCGTCGCGCGATCGAAGTCGCGCTGCTCACGGGCGTGCCGCTCTCCACGTGGCACGCGCAGGCGCGCGACCTGCCGGCGCTCTCGGTGCGCTATCTTGTGGTCGATCCGGGGACACCGCTGGCCGACCGCATCGCCACGCGCGTTCACGGCATGCTCGACGCGGGGTGGGCGGATGAAGTGGATCGGCTGCAGTCGGCGGTGCCTGAGACGGCGCCGGCGTGGCAGGCGACGGGATACGAAGTGATGCGTGCCTGGCGACGTGGTCAGGTGACGCGAGATCAGGCCATCCACACGGTGACCGTGCAGACACGACAATACGCCAAACGGCAACGTACGTGGTTTCGGCATCAGCTCGGTGAGGCACCCGTGCTGCGCGTCGATCCACAGGCGGCGAGCGACGTCGCGCGGGCGCAGCACTGGTGGCAGGTGCACTGCGAGGAGACACGGTGAAGATCGGCATTACCTGCTACCCGACCTACGGCGGCTCCGGAGCCGTTGCCACGGAGCTGGGCATTGCGCTCGCGGCCCGCGGCCATGAGGTGCACTTCATCACCTATCAGCAGCCCTTTCGGCTGCCGAACTACCTGCCTCGAGTGTACTTCCACGAAGTGGAGGTCACCCGCTATCCGCTGTTCGAATACCCGCCGTACGACCTGGCACTCGCGGTCAAGATGCACGAGGTCGTCCGTGATCACGAGCTCGAGGTGCTGCACTGTCACTATGCCATCCCGCACGCCACGAGTGCGTGGATTGCGCGCGAGATGCTGCGTGAGACGGGGCGCGACATCAAGGTGGTGACCACGTTGCACGGCACCGACATCACGATCGTCGGACAGGAACGGTCATTCCATACCATCACGAAGTTCTCGATCGAGAAGTCCGACGCGGTGACGGCGGTCTCGTCGCATCTGCGTGAGGAGACGCTGCGTGCCTTCGGCTGCTCGGGCTGCAGTGTCGAGGTCATCTACAACTTCATCGATCCGGCACTCTTCGATCGTCGGGCGCATACGTCGCCATTCCCCGACATCGCCGAAGCGGGGAAGCGTGTCGTGATGCACATCTCGAACTTCCGCGCCGTCAAGCGCGTGCGTGACGTCGTGCGGGTGTTCGCGCAGATCCACGCGCAGGTGCCCAGTGTGCTCGTCATGGTGGGCGATGGCCCCGAGCGCGTCGACGCGGAGGCCGAGGCACGATTGCTCGGCGTGCACCACGACGTCCGCTTCCTCGGGCGCATCGATTCGGTGGCCCCGCTGCTCGCCGGCGCCGATCTGTTCCTGTTGCCGAGCGCCTCCGAGAGCTTCGGCCTGAGCGCGCTCGAAGCGCTCGCGTGCGGAGTGCCCGTGGTGGCGTCGGACGCCGGCGGTCTCCCGGAGGTGGTGCGCGAGGGGGTGACGGGGTGGCTGCATCCCGTTGGTGACGTGCAGGGGATGGCCTCGTCCGCTATTGACGTCCTTGCCGATCGATCACGCTGGGAGGTGGCCAGCGCGGCCGCAGCCGCCGACGCGCGCGCCCGCTTCGCCGAACGCGATATCGTTGCGCAGTACGAAGCCCTCTACTCTCGCACGCTCGCCCTGATCCGCGCATGACCATCTTGCAGGCCATCATTCTTGGCCTTGTGCAGGGACTCACCGAGTTCCTGCCCGTCAGCAGTTCGGCGCATCTCGCGCTCGCGCCGTGGTTGCTCGGCTGGCGTGATCCCGGCCTCGCGTTCGACGTCGCGCTCCACCTGGGTACGCTCGTCGCCGTTGCCTGGTACTTCCGCCGTGACTGGATCGAGCTCACCCAGGCCGCGTTCACGCTGCTGCGTACGCGTCAGGTGCGCTCGGTCGCGGACCGCCGTGTGCTCTATCTCGTTGCTGCCAGCATCCCGGCCGGGTTGGGCGGCGTGCTGCTGAAGGACTACGCGGAGACGGTGTTTCGGCATCCGGCCATCACCGCCAGCATGCTCATCCTGCTCGGCGTGATTCTGTGGATCGTCGATCGCGCAGCCGGCACGGTGCGGTCGCTCGACGATCTGTCGGCGCGTGATGCCTGGCTCATCGGCCTCGCGCAGGTGTGCGCCCTCGTGCCCGGCGTCTCGCGCAGTGGATCGACCATGACCGCCGCTCGCGCGCTCGGTTTCGAGCGGGGAGCGGCCGCGCGATTCTCGTTCCTCATGAGCCTGCCCATCATCACCGCGGCCGTGGTGTTCAAGCTGCCTGACGTGTTGCGCGACGCCGGGGCGCTCGGCCCCTTGCTCGCCGGCATCGCGGCGGCGGCCGTGAGCAGTTGGCTCGCGATCACCGTGCTGCTGCGGTTCGTCTCGCGCAACAGCTTTGGCGTGTTTGCGGTGTATCGCGTGGTGCTCGGCGTCGTGGTGCTCTGGTTGCTCTACGCGCGCGGCGTACCGACCGCGTGAGCGCGGTGGCGATGCTCGATGGCGTGGCGCTCGACCTCGCCACGCTTGGCATCGCGCAGTTCGTGCATCACGAGCGCGTGTCGTCCACCATGGACGTCGCCCACACGTTGGCGGCGAGTGGCGCGCCGCACGGGACACTCATCGTGGCCGATGGGCAGGACGTGGGGCGCGGGCGCAGCGGCAAGCGATGGCACTCGGCGGCGCCCGATGGGCTCTGGATGACGTGGTTGCTGCGCGACGTCACGGTGGCCTCGCTGGGCGTGCTGTCGCTGCGCACCGGATTGGCCATCGCGGAGGCCGTGGCGCCGCACGTCGACGGGTTGGTCGGGCTCAAGTGGCCCAACGACGTGCTCACGGCGGACGCGTGCGATGTCGACGCGGCGCGCGTGCAGCCGTGGTCGTCGCTGGGCAAGCTGGCCGGTGTGCTCGTCGAGACACGGTGGCGCGATCAGTCCCTCGATTGGGTCGCAATCGGGATCGGGATCAATACCCGGATCCCGTTGGACGCCGACCGCGAATCCGTGCTCGCGGGGCGACGCGTTGCGGCCGTTCGTGCGGAGACCCCTCGCGCCACGCTACTCGCGGCCCTCGCGCGCCCACTGCTGGCGCTTGGCGCGGGCGCGGCGACGCTGTCGCGCACCGAGCGTGCGGCGTGGGCGGCCCGCGATGTGGTGGTCGGTCGCGAGGCGACGTCGCCCGCGCGCGGGGTGGTGGTCGGCGTTGCCGACGATGGTGCGCTGCTGCTCGGGGACGGCGCGGGGCAGGTCACCGTGCATCGCAGCGGCTCGCTGGAGCTCCGCGACTAACGGTGCCGCGCGGCGGCCGAAACGGCAGGCGGCCGCTGTCGGGATGACGCACGGCCGAGCCCCGAGTCGGCCTCATTGGCAGACGTCTAATTCGTTGCGATTATTGACGTTACGGTGACGAAGCCGCATGCGGCCCCGCTTGACGCTTTCCCACGGGTCCACTACCTTTCGCGAGGGTTAGCACTCACACTCGGTGAGTGCTAACTGTGTGTCGTCAGATCAAACTGTTCCTGACTCACCTTTCGGAGGCGTTTCCTATGACCACCCAGAGTGCCGCGAAGGTCGCGCCGCTCGCCGACCGCGTCGTCGTCAAGCCGCTTGAAGAAGCCGAGCAGATGCGCGGTGGCCTCTATATCCCCGACACCGCGAAGGAAAAGCCCCAGCAGGGCGAAGTCGTCGCGGTCGGTCCGGGCCGATTCGAGAAGGACCAGCGGGTCCCGATGGACGTCAAGGTCGGTGACAAGGTCCTCTACGGCAAGTACAGCGGCACCGAGGTCACGCTCGACGGGCAGCAGTATCTGATCCTGCGCGAGTCCGACGTCCTCGCCGTCATCAACTAAGCGTTCCCCTCAACCGAATCAGCAACCATGGCTGCCAAGGAACTGCATTTCAACATCGAAGCCCGCGCGGCGCTCAAGCGCGGTGTGGATCAGCTCGCCGAGGCCGTGAAGGTCACCCTCGGCCCGAAGGGTCGCAACGTTGTCATCGACAAGAAGTTCGGCGCCCCGACCGTGACCAAGGACGGCGTCACGGTCGCGAAGGAAGTCGAGCTCATCGACCCCATCGAGAACATGGGCGCGCAGATGGTCAAGGAAGTCGCGACCAAGACGTCCGACCTCGCCGGAGACGGCACGACGACCGCGACCGTGCTCGCCCAGGCCATCTTCCGCGAAGGCCTCAAGAACGTCACGGCCGGCTCGAACCCGATGGCGCTCAAGCGCGGCATCGACAAGGCCGTCGCCGCCATCACGGAAGAGCTCAAGAAGATCTCCGTCCCGACCAGCGGCAAGAAGGAAATCGCGCAGGTCGGCACGATCTCGGCCAACAACGACTCCGAGATCGGCAACCTCATCGCGGAAGCGATGGAGAAGGTGGGCAAGGACGGCGTCATCACCGTCGAAGAGGCCAAGGGTCTCGACACGACGCTCGACACGGTCGAGGGCATGCAGTTCGACCGCGGCTACCTCTCGCCGTACTTCGTGACGGATCCGGAGAAGATGGAGGCGGTGCTCGAGGACGCCTTCATCCTCATCCACGACAAGAAGATCTCGGCCATGAAGGACCTGCTCCCGACGCTCGAGAAGGTCGCGCAGGCCGGCAAGCCCCTCCTCATCATCGCCGAAGACGTCGAGGGCGAGGCGCTCGCCACGCTCGTCGTCAACAAGCTCCGTGGCACGCTGCGCGTCTGCGCCGTCAAGGCCCCGGGCTTCGGTGATCGCCGCAAGGCGATGCTGCAGGACATCGCGGTCCTCACCAAGGGCCAGGTCGTGTCCGAGGAAGTCGGCTTCAAGCTCGAGAACGCCGTGCTCTCCGATCTCGGCCGCGCGGCGCGCATCGTGATCGACAAGGACAACACGACGATCATCGACGGCCACGGCGAGAAGGAGCAGATCGAAGGCCGCATCAAGGAGATCCGCTCGGCGATCGACAAGTCCACGTCGGACTACGATCGCGAGAAGCTGCAGGAGCGTCTCGCGAAGCTCTCCGGTGGCGTCGCGGTGATCCAGGTCGGCTCGGCCACCGAGGCCGAGATGAAGGAGAAGAAGGCGCGTGTGGAAGACGCGCTGCACGCCACGCGTGCGGCCGTGGAAGAGGGCATCGTCCCCGGTGGCGGTGTGGCGCTCATCCGCGCGCAGTCGGCGCTCAAGAATGTGAACCTCTCCGATCGCGACGAGCAGATCGGCGTGGAGATCATCAAGCGCGCCGTCGAGGAGCCGCTCCGCATGATCGTGCAGAACGCGGGTGGCGAAGGCTCGATCGTCGTCGAGAAGGTGCGTCAGGCCAAGGAGCAGAACTTCGGCTACAACGCGCTCACCGACACGTACGAGGATCTGGTGCAGGCCGGTGTCATCGACCCGACCAAGGTGACGCGCACGGCGCTGCAGAACGCGGCCTCGATCGCGTCGCTCCTCCTCACCACGGAAGCGCTGATCGTGGAGAAGAAGGAAGACAAGCCGGCCGCGCCGGCGGGTCCGGGCGGCGGCATGGGCGGCATGTACTGAGCCCTGCACTCCGGTGCAAGAACGAACGGGCGCCCCATCGGGGCGCCCGTTCGTGTTTCACCGCGACTGTGACGCGTTCGCCGTGCGATCAGCGCGTCGCGAGTTCGTGGTGCAGCTCGGCGACGTAGCTGGGCACGGGTTGCGACTGCGCGGCCGACAGGGTGGCGTCGTCACACACTCCGGAGACCAGCGGGCGCAGCAGCCCATCGTGCGTGTCGTACACGGTGCCGTGCAGAATCGGACGCCGACCGCGCGACCACGCGCGCTGAATGATGGGGGTCCGAGCGAGCTGGAAGACCTGCTTCGCGACGTTCAGTTCCACCAGTCGATCTTCGCGCGCCTGATCATCGGGCAAGGCCGCCAGTTCGGCCGCGTGCTGCTGACGGACTTCGCGCACCACGTGCAGCCAGTGGTCGATCACGCCGTGGCCCATCGCGCGCATTGCCGCGCGAACGCCGCCGCATCCGTAGTGACCGCTGATCACGATGTGGCGCACATCGAGCACCTCGACCGCGTACTCGATCACCGCCAGCGTGTTGAGGTCGTTGGGGTGCACCTGATTCGCGATGTTGCGGTGCATCAGCACTTCGCCGGGCTTCGTTCCCGTGATGGCTTCACTCGGAATCCGCGAGTCATGGCCGCCAATGAACAGGAAGTGCGGTTCCTGCGTCGCCGATCGCCGCTCGAAGTATGCGGGATCGTCGGCGCGCATCCCGTCGGCCCATCGGCGATTGTTCTCGAACAGCTGGTGATACAACTCCATGCTCAGTGTCCACCGCTCGCGGGAGCCGTGAGGGTCGGCACGCCGACCAGTCGATAGTCGATACCGCGCAATGCCGCCGTCTTGGAGAAATCGTGCAGGATCTCCAGCACATCGTGATCGAACCGCTTGGTCTGACGTCCGTCGATCTCCACGCGAGCGCCCGTCGGCAGCGATTCGAGCGTGCGTTCGATGTTCGCCTTGGCGAGGAACGTCGCCTGATCAGGCAGCTGGAACCGCTGCAGCACCGCATCGGGCGGACTCACGCGATTGAGCGCGGGCTGCCGCAGATACTCGGAGAGGATGAAGAACAGCCCGACGAGCATGCCCACGGCGATGCCGATCAGGAGGTCCGTCATGACGATCGCGACGACGGTGATGGCAAACGGCACGAACTGCGACCAGCCCTGGCGATACATCACGCGCCACAGCCCGGGCGCAGCGAGCTTGAAGCCGGTGTGCAACAGGATCGCGGCGAGCGCCGCGAGCGGGATGTAGTTGAGCAGGAACGGGATCGTGAGGACCGCGATCAGCAGCAGCACGCCGTGCGTGATCCCCGACCAGCGCGACTGCGCGCCCGCGTCGATGTTTGCCGCGGAGCGCACGATGACGCCCGTGACCGGGAGCCCGCCCACCAGTCCGCACAGCGTGTTGCCAACGCCCTGCGCGAGCAGCTCGCGATTGGTGTCCGACTCGCGCTTGAACGGATCCAGCTTGTCGGTGGCTTCGAGACTCAGCAGCGTCTCGAGACTCGCCACGATGGCGATCGTGACACCGACGCGCCACACCTCTGGATTGGTGATCGCGCGCAGATCGGGGAACACCACGAATGCGAGCAGGTCACGCGCCGCTTCCGGCACCGGCAGCTGCACGAGGTGCGTTGCTCGAATCGCCCACGCCGGCGCGACTGCGGCCAGCAGGAGGTTGACGCCCACGCCGAGCAGCACCACCACGAGCGGCGCCGGCATGAGCTTGAGCTTCTTGAGCGCCGGCACCTTGGGCCACAGCAGCAGCACGGCCAACGACAACACGCACACGAGCAGGGCGCCCGGTTGAATCGCCTGCAGCGCCTCGCCAAGTGCGCTGAAGGTGTTCGAGCCATCGGCTTGCAGGAACGCCTCGTCGCCCTCGAAGTCCGCGTCGTAGCCCACGGCGTGCGGCAGTTGCTTCAGGATGAGAATCACGCCGATGCCGGCGAGCATCCCACGAATCACCGATGACGGGAAGTAGTACCCGATCACGCCGGCGCGCAGCTGGCTCAGCACGACCTGCAGGACGCCGCCAATGATGACGGCCGTCAGGAACCCCGGGAACGACCCGATCGCCGTGATCCCGGCGAGCACGATGGCCGTGAGCCCCGCGGCCGGTCCGCTCACCATCAACTGCGAGTCGGAGATGAGTCCGACCACGATCCCGCCGATCACACCGGCGATCAGCCCCGAGGAGAGCGGCGCGCCAGACGCGAGCGCGATCCCCAGACACAACGGCAGGGCGACCAGCAGCACCACGATCGAGGCCGGGAGGTCGACCCGCCACGTCTCCGCGAATGGGGGCGTCGCGTGGTTGAGCTGATGCGTCGCGTCGCCAAGCGGCGCCGACGAGCTCGGCGCTGCGGGTCGCCGTCGGCGCGGGGGCAGACTCAGGGTGTCCGGCTGGGCCATGCGGGGGAGCTCCGGGCGCGGGGCATTGGTTTCTTCTATGGCTACGATAGAAGCCGCGCACGAAAAGCGAAAGGACGCCCGCGACTACAACGTCAACTCCAGTTGGCTGCTCAGCCGGGGACCCCGCGGCGCGATCGGCCCAAGCGGCGTCCGCTGTGTGGCCGTGTAGATCGCCGCTCGCGCCGAACTGGCCACGCGACCTCGTCGGGCCAGCGCCGCCTCCACCGCCGTGCGCGCCAGCGCTGGTGTGTTGTTGGTCTCGCTCAGGTGGGCGAGCACGACCGTGCGCAACCCACGGTGAGCGCAGGCGCCAACGAGTGCCGCGGTGGCGTCGTTCGACAGATGGCCGCGCTCTCCGAGGATGCGCTGCTTGAGCACCCACGGATATGGTCCGGCGCGAAGCATGGCCTCGTCGTGATTCGACTCCACCACCAGCGCGTCGAGCTGGGAGAGGAAGCCCGGCAGTGCGGGCGGGACCGTGCCGAGATCGAGCGCCACGCCGGTGCGAAACCCGGTGGCGCGATCCTCGAACACGAACGCGAGACAGGCGGCGGCGTCGTGCGGGACGAGGGCACCGAGCCCCGTCACATCACCCACCGAGAACGGTGCGCCCGCCACGATCTCGCGCACCGGAACGACCGGCGTCGGCAAGGCATCGAGCGTCTCGCGCGTCGCGTACAACGGCCATCCCCAGCGGGCGCACGCATCCAGCGCGCCCTGCGCGTGATCGACGTGTTCGTGCGTGAGCACCACGCCGGTGATCGACTCGGGGGCCGTGCCGCACGCGCGAAGTCGAGCGGCCATCGTGCGCACACCGAACCCGACATCCACCAGCAGCCGGGTGCGTCCCGCATCGAGCAGGATCGCGTTGCCGCGACTCCCCGATCCGAGGACGGTCAGGCGCACGATGCGATCGTCACACGTCCGTCCAGCGCCGACCGAACGCCGCGTGCAGGTGCCGACGGGTGGCCGCGTCCAGCACGACCTGTCGGCGCGCCATGACGCGCTCCGCCGTCACCAGAAACTTGTCGACGGCGTACGTGCTGTAGGGGGCGCCGCCGCCCCACGCAAAGGGCGCCACGACTTTCGGCGGCATGCGGTCCACGACGTTGGCGCCCGCGCCCAGCACGCACCCCGTGGTGAGTCGAAGTCCGATGCCGGTCTTCACATGATCACCGAAGAGCGTGCCAAGGAACTGCTGGTCGGTTTCCACGAGGCCGTCGGGCGTCCACAACGCGACCGGTCCGTAGGTGTTCTTGAGATTGCTCGTGGTCGTGCCCGCCCCGAGGTTCACCCAGCGGCCAAGCACGCTGTGACCGACGAAACCGTCGTGTCCCTTGTTGGCGTAGCCGAGCCACACCGTGGCACTGACCTCGCCATTCACCTTGCACCACGGACCGATCGCGCTGCCGCCGACGCGACCACCACTCACCACGGTCGACGCGCCCACGTAACAGGGACCGCTCACGCGCGAGAACGCCTGGACGCGCGCGTCGCGATCGAGCAGCACCGGACCGGCGGTCGTATCGAACACGGTGAGCGGTTCGATCGTGGCACCGGGCGCCACCCACACCGGATGTGGCCCCAGCACGTGGCCCTGCGCCAACATCTGAACGGGCATCACGCGCGCGAGCGTCGCGATGTCGTCGCCGAGCAGGCGATTGAGCAGGGCGAAGACATCCCACACGTGATCGCACCAGTGCCCCGTCATCTCGACACCGCGCCGGCGACCATGATGGCGTCGCGCGAGCGCGTCGAGGGTCAGTGTGCCGTCCTCGAACGTCGCGACGGGCTCCGGCGCGGACAGCCGGACGGCGGCCACACGCAACGTGCCGTCGCGATCGCGACAGACGAGCACCGGAGCATCCGGGAGCGCGGGCTCGAGCGTTACCGCGCAGCGGCTGTGCACGATCAGCGTACCGGCCGGCAACGTACCACGCGCGGGATGCGGCCCGTCGCCTTCGCGGAAATCGCGCTGCGCACGTCCGGCGAGATGCCAGCGCGCGGTGCCACCCGTGGCGTGGGCCCATCGTTCGTGCACGAGCAGCGCGCCGACGCGCATCGTGCTCCACGGACGCGTCAGCGCGAACGGTTCGAAGCGACGCGCGATCGCGTCGTCATACAGCGCGAGCGAAACGCGCGATGGCATGTCGATCAAACGTGCTTGAGATCGGACGGCAACGTATCGACGAGCGTCTTCAGATCGGCGGCCGCGTCGCGAGTCGTGACCAGCACGACCACGACACCGTCGCGCACCACGACCACCAGATCACGGACGCCGTAGAGGACCACCGGGGCGCCTTCGGTATGCACCACGTTGCCGGTGGCCTGCAGCGCGTGCAGCCGGCCGAAGCTCGCGTTTTCCTGCGCGTCGTGACGACGCACGCGATGCAGGGCGGCCCATGTGCCCACATCGTCCCAGCCGAACTCGCCGGCCAGCACGAGCACACGGGCACTGCGCTCGAGCACACCGACATCGATCGCCACCGACTGCACGGCGGCGAAGAACGCGTCGCGATCATCACCGTGCGCGGCGAGCGCCGGCGCCACTTCCGGCGTCAGCGCGGCGATCTCCGACAACAGGTCGCCGACACGCCACGCGAAGATCCCCGAGTTCCAGAGGAAGCCGTCGGCCACCATCTGTTCGGCCCGCGCGCGATCGGGCTTCTCCACGAAACGCGCGACGCGTCGCGCGCCGTCGGCCACCGCGTCACCCGGCTGGATGTAGCCGAATCCGGGGTCGGGGCGACTGGGCACGACGCCCACGGTGACCAGCGCG